>DAOUYU010000010.1 GCA_030673995.1 Candidatus Aminicenantota bacterium | reverse complement strand
TTACGCAGCCGCCGAGAAGAGTGAATAAAGAATGGCGTTAAAAATCTGAAGGGGAGCGAGTCTATCCCCCAAAACCTTTCCTTGTTTTCATCCTGCAATTCGGATAGAATTTTTTTTTGACTTTTTAAAGAGGTTGTTATGAAAGAAAATGATCTAACGAAAATAGCTTTTAAAAATTTGACATTTTTAGACTCCCCTGAGGCCCGAACGTTGAGGATATTAAGTGAATATATAGAGCCTTTAAACAGGTTGAAAGATTTGAAGGTAAACAGCAAGGTGTTTTTTCTTGGGTCTTCAAAAGCTGATCCGGATAAGAAGGATTCTCTTTTGACAAAGTATTACTGGGAAGCTGAGGAGATTGCATATGAACTGGCTACATGGGCCATTAAGCTTGAAAAAAAGGGAAAAAATTTCGTTGTCTGCACAGGAGGCGGCGGGGGCATTATGGAGGCAGCCAACCGGGGTGCCTCCAGGGCTGGGGGAAAATCTATCGGAATGAATATTTCTTTGCCAGAGGAACAATTCCTTAATGAGTACATTTCTTCTGAGCTTTCATTTATTTTTCATTATTTTTTTATGCGAAAATTCTGGTTGATGTATGAAGCAAAAGCTCTTGTTGCCTTTCCAGGAGGATTCGGCACTCTGGATGAGGTTTTTGAAACGCTTACTCTTGTTCAAACGAATAAGATCGATAGAAATGAGATTTTTATCCTTCTGTATGGAGAGGAATACTGGCGGAAAATCATAGATTTCGAAGATCTTGTAAGACACGGTACAATTTCTAAAGAAGACCTTAGTATTTTCTCTTTTTCCTCTACTCCCAAAGAAGCTTTTTCAATTTTAAAAGAAAGATTGATCAAATTTCTCTGATGGGAAATTGGGCCGAGCTTCTTTAAAAAAATTATTTTGAATCTCTTGACAAACCCGAATATTAGTTTATAATAATTACATATTTAAAATGATTACAAATATGAAGAGCTTAAAAGCTATTTTAGAAGAAAAAGGCATAAAGCCGACTTACCAGAGATTGAAAATTTTAGAATACATGAGCAGAAACACAGTCAATCATCCAACTGTCGAGATGATTTATGAAAAACTCCTTAAAGACATTCCGACGATATCGATGACGACAGTTTACAACACGTTAAATGCATTTTTAGAAAAGGGGCTGGTAGATGCTATTACCATTACCGGAACAGAAATGAGGTATGACTTTAATACGGATTCCCATCACCATTTTCTCTGTAAGCGTTGCGGAAGAATTATGGACATTGAAGTGACATGTCCTTTTTCTGAAGGAAAAAAGTTACAGTACGGACATAGAGTTGAGGAAGTCCATGGGTACTTTAAAGGCATATGTAAGGATTGCTTAAAAGACGTGAGAAACAGTGCTGAAGAATCCAGCCTGTGACGAATATTGAAAAAAAAGTCATAAAGTTACACATAGATAGAGCGTCAGCTTTAAGATTAAAATAAATATTAAGGAGATAAAACATGAAAAGCTTAAAAGGAACACAGACAGAAAAAAACCTACTCACTGCATTCGCCGGGGAATCCCAGGCACGGAACCGTTATACCTTTTTTGCCTCAAAGGCCAAGAAGGAAGGTTATGAACAGATTTCAGGGATATTCCAGGAAACAGCGGATAATGAGAAGGAACACGCAGAGAGACTTTTCAAATTTTTAGAAGGTGGTACGGCAGAGATAAGCGCTTCATTTCCAGCGGGTGTCATTGGCGAGACAAAGGATAATCTGAAGGGATCTGCAGAAGGAGAAAACCATGAATACACCACAATGTACCCGGAATTCGCGAAGATTGCAGAGGAAGAAGGATTTTCAGATGTAGCCAGTGCTATGAAGTCAATAGCAACCGCGGAAAAACAGCACGAAAAAAGATACTTGGGTCTTCTGGATAACCTGAATAACAACACGGTTTTCAAGAAAGACGAAATTGTCAAGTGGAGATGCAGGAATTGCGGGTATATTCATGAAGGAAATGAGGCCCCTGAGGAATGTCCCGCCTGTGCGCACGCCAGGAGCTATTTTGAATTACTGGCAGAGAACTGGTGATTCTGATCATACAAAAGCACTGTAACGCTTTGTAATGAAACAGGATAAGTGTGAACCATGTATGAAAGGTTCTGGGCAAGAAGGAAAAAATAGTGGCAAATTACAGATGCACAGTCTGTGGGTATGTGTATTATCCTGAGATAGGCGATCCCTTTTCCGGAATAAAACCCGGAATGCCTTTTGAAAAAATACCCGATGACTGGGTGTGCCCTGTATGTGGTGCCAAGAAAGATGAGTTTGTTAAGGAGGCTTAAAATGACTAAAAAATTACAAATTTATAAGTGTGAGATTTGCGGTAACATCGTCGAAGTTTTGCATCAAGGTGCTGGTGGGCTTGTTTGCTGTGGTCAGCCGATGAAACTTATGGAAGGAAACGTGGTTGATGCGGCTCAGGAAAAACATGTTCCTGTTATCGAAAAAACGGCAGACGGCATTAATGTTAAAGTCGGTAGTGTTCCCCACCCTATGGAGGAAGATCACTACATCGAATGGATTGAGTTGATTGCAGATGGCCGAGCGTATAGACAGTTTTTGAGTCCAGGGGACACACCGGAAGCTCTCTTTAAAATTGAGGCTCAAAATATAACTGCGCGTGAATACTGCAATCTTCACGGTCTGTGGAAAAGCTAACCTGATCTTAGAAAGCCAATCCAATGATTAAAGAAAAGATTCAAGATGCCTTGATCAGGAACTTGGAAAGAGGGTGTTTTTGCCGTCAGTGCAGTAAAAAGGGATGTTCCCTATAAGTACTATCCTTTTGCGCTTTGCGCATATTCAAAGGGTGGTACTTTGGGGAACGTCCCTCTCTTATTTATATTACTTTAAAAATTTCCTCTTTACTAAACGTGTGAGATACACATATATAAACAGGCCAATAAAAATTCCTGCGGCGTCGGCAACCATGTCGAGAATATCACTGCTGCGCAGGGGAACAAAAGACTGATGCCATTCGTCTAAACCTCCAAGAAGAATCCCAGTCGATAAAATAAAGATGACATTACCCTTGAAGGATGATTTTAAACTCTGAAAATAGCCAAAGGAAAGGAAAAAACCAAGGATGGCAAATTCAACAACATGAATCCCTTTATCGAAAAAAAGGATATCCACTTCAACTTCATAGCTCTTCGAGGATAGATAAAATATAAGTGCATAATAGAGAACGGCTGGCACAAAAAACAGTACTCTTTTCATTAAAGTTCCTTGAATTTTTCTACCATTTCCTGAAAGGGCTTCTTGCGATATTTCTCTGATAATATATCAATGGTAACAGCCATATAAAAATTATCCATCTTTTGATTTAAGTTCGTATTATATCGAATGAATAAAAGAAGAAAAAGGGAGTGTCCCCTTTTTTCTCTAAAAAATGAAAAAAAGAAGAGAAAGGAGACTGTCCCCTTTTTCTTGATAGATCACAGAAATAAGATCATTCTTAAAGGCGATTGAAGGAAAGTTTATTTTATGGCAATATAAAGAAGGAAATTGCGGAAATATCTTCTCAAGGACTATGACCTTATGTTGATAATCCATTATAAAAAAATAAGGCTGTTGTCTGTTCTTGGGATAGTTTTCCTTTTCGCTTCATGTACGCAGTTGGATTATTTTCCTAGCGGAAAGGTTCAGAGAGGCCTTGCTTCCTGGTACGGGGCTGATTTTCATGGCAGGCTCACTTCAAACCAGGAGATTTATAATATGCATGCCATGACAGCAGCCCACAAAACTCTTCCTTTTGAGACGTATGTCAGAGTCACGAATCTAAACAATGGAAAATCAACTGTTGTCCGGATTAACGATCGTGGACCCTTTGTAAAAGGACGTATCATAGACCTTTCTTATGCTGCAGCAAAGAAACTAGGCATGGCTCAAACAGGTGTTGCACCGGTTAAAATTGTAGTGCTAAAGAAGTATTCTCCCAGAAAATCTTCTCAGAAATTTTTTGTCCAGATAGGAGCCTTTACTTCAAAAAAGAATGCAAAAGAACTCAAAAGAAAACTTTCGAAGAAATTTAATAATGTCATCATCTCCAAGCTCAAAACTCCTTCTCAAACCTACTACAGGGTAAGAATCAAAGCCCGCAGCGTGAAATCAGCCCAGAAAATCGTCAATAAACTAAAGAAAAATGGCTTCTCAGCAAAAATTCTGGAGGAATATTAAGTAAGAAAAAAAAGATAAAATTTCTTTTTGCAATCACCTCTTTCTTTCATAGAGAAAGGTAAAAGGCCTTAATTTATTTTCATTTCCGTCGTGTACAGCAAATCTCCCTCCACTCCACATAGAGGCTGCTCCGTATTCGCCTTTTTTATTTATGGCATAGAACCTGAGGCCGAATCCGGGAAGGCCCTCTTTATTTAAAAGGCGAGGAAGACGTTTCGACTTATAGGAAATTTTTTCCAGGGCTTTAAGGCAGGCTTCTTCTGGTGAAAAACCTCTGCTCATGAAGTTGACGACCTGAAAGCTTCCACAGTTCAGGATGTTTGCCTCTCCTCTTCCTGTTGAACCTGCTGCTCCAACATCATTATCGACATAGAGGCCCGCTCCGATGATAGGCGAATCCCCTACCCTTCCGGGAATCTTAAAGAAAAATCCGCTTGTCGTGGTTACGCCGCCAAGATCACCTGCAGCATCGATAGCTAAACAATTGATCGTTCCATGGTTGTTGAAATAGGACTCTAATTCTGGCTCGACCTTTTTTTTGGGAGGGAACCAAAAATCCCTGTCCGAAAGCATTTCTTTACGCTGGAGCCAGGTTTCTCGTGATTTATCCGTAAGTAGATTTTCCTCCTTGAAACCGTGCGCTTTGGCAAATCTCAGGGCTCCTTTTCCCACAAGAAGTGCATGGTCTGTCCTTTCCATGACAAGCTTAGCCACTTTGGAAGGATTTTTGATATTTCTCAAACTGGCAACGGCTCCTCCATTATGGGTTGGCCCGTGCATTACAGAAGAATCGAGTTCAACAACTCCTTCTTCATTGGGAAGTCCCCCATAGCCTACTGACCTGTCATTGGGGTCGCTTTCCACGATATTGACTCCCGCAATGACCGCATCCAATGGATCTTTTCCTTGATTGAGAAGCTCCATAGCCTTCTTTGTGGCTCTTAAACCGTTTCCACTGGACACCGCGCGCATTTTCCCTTCTCTAGCCTCTGCGTTCAGCAAATTATTCCTTCCGGTTAACACAGCAGCTGCACCCACGCCTATTCCTGTTTTGATAAAATCCCTTCTTGAAAGCTTATTTTTCATGGTGCCTCCATTTAATATATCTTTTTTTCCTTCATCTAAAGTACTCAATTTATATCTATTAAGCAATTAAAAAAATGGGGACTGGCTCGTTTTTCCATCAGGAAAAAATTGACAACCTCAAGCATGTTTAGTATAAATCCCTTTCCTTTAAGGGGCATGAAAAAAAAGATACTTATCTCCGCTTCCCTCTTCCATGCTCTCAATGATGCTGCATCGGTTACCGTCCCGATGATCTTCCCTCTTCTTTACAGCCAGCAATTCATCATCACGAAATATTCTCATATCGGCATTTTATCCAATCTGGGATTTCTCGTGACTTTCTTTTTTCAGCTAATCATAGCCAATATCTCTGATAAGTTTGAATACAAACATATGCTTTTCTTCAGCTATGCTGGGATTAGTGTTACTCTCGCCCTGATGACATTGCCCACAGCTTTTGCGTCTTTTCTCTTGATCTATCTGACAATAAGAGCGTTTAAAAGCTTCTACCATTCCGTGGGGGTTACCTGGGTTTCAAAGACTCATCCCAGCCAGAGGATGGACTTTGCCATGGGGATTCAAAGCGGTTCAGGAAACCTTGGCGTGTTCATTGCCTTCGTTTCTTCAGGCTTTCTGGCTCAGAGCTTTAGCTGGAAGACACCGCTTCTTGTCTGGGCCGTTCTCTGTTTTATACTGGGCAGCATAAGCTTTTTGTTTGTCAGAAACGTCTCTACCAGGAGTAAGGAAGTTTTTAAGCCTGACTTTTCTTCATGGATAGAGACATTGAATAAAATAAGAGTCTTCATCCCTGGATTTATTTTTGGAGGAGCATGCTGGGGTACCACTGTTTATTATGCTCCATCTCTGCTTAACCACAGATTTCACATTCCGTTAGGACAGACGGGTCTCTATCTTGCCTTGTGGATTGGGGTCGGGACAGTGATGACCTATCTCTTCGGATTCTTAAGCCGAAATATCGGACGGGCTAAGATTTCTCGCTATGCTTTTCTGGGATCGACTTTTTTTATTTTCCTGTTGGGTTTAGCCCCTCTGAAAGAGCTTGCTCTGGTGAGCCTCTTCCTTTTCGGGCTATTTCTTTTTCTTATGTATCCGGCTTTTCAATCATTTATTGGAAATGAGATTCACATCAAGAATCAGGCTCAGGCTTTCAGCCTTATCGCTAATATCCAGATGCTTACGGCCGCCATTATTGTCTTTATATCCGGATTTCTCTCGGATACATTTGGGATCAATTCCCCCTTTATTCTTCTTGGAATAGGCGGCATCGCTGTTTCTGTCTTTTATCTTTTTCAGAAACTAAAGGTTTATTAGTCCCGCTTTCTCCAGGTCCTCGGCAAAATGGAGAACACATTCGATGCCTGTGAAAACTTCTCTTTACTAAACATCAAGCTCACTTTTTCGGTTTTATGATCTTACCTGGAAGGTTTCCTGTCCATTTTCCTTTGTCCAGAACAAGTTTTCCGTTAATCAGAAGATATATGACTCCTTCGCTGTAGGCATGAGGATTAGAAATGGAAGTTCGGAGTTTTATCTTTTTAGGGTCAAGCACAACGATATCTGCTTTGTATCCTTTCTTTATCCCACCCCTGTCTTCCCAGTTCATGATTTGAGCGGGAAGTGAAGTCTGGGATCGAATAATATGCGGAAGAGAAGCAGATTTTCTCTCAAGCGCATATTTTTTGATTTTATGAAGGAATGTCGAATAGGAACGGATATGAGTCAGTCCGATGCCGTAGAAAGGTGCAGTCCCGTCACTTCCCGTGCCCACATAATTCTTTTTCATGATGTACTCGATATCCTCTTCGCACATCCGTAGAGGAATGCACCTGGCTCCCATAAGCTCCAACTCTATGGCAGCATCTTCAATGGATTTTCTTTTCATGGCAGCAACCTGCGCTAAGGATTTCCCTTCAAGATTTTTCTCGACACAGATACCAACAATGAAATTTTCCGGGCCTGTGATGTCATCGATGTATGCTCTGATTTTCTCCCGGATTCTTTTCCCTTCTTCCGGATTGTTCAGTTTCTTTAAGAACAATGTCCTCCCTTTTGCAGTCCCTAGACCTCTAAAAGAACCGGAGTTGACCAATCTTCGACCGACCATACGGACTAGAGTCTTACGGGGAATTTCATCGAGAAACTGCAAATGGCGTTCAGAGAGAGGATAATACGGAGTGATTTTTTTATAGAGCTCTATCAGACGTGAATCTCTGAGATGGTCGAAAATGGCTTCCACATCTTCTGATGTCAAACGTTCCATGTCTTCCTTTCCCTCATCTTCTTCTTCTTCTCCACGCCAGGCTGAGCTTGGAATGAGACTCATGTAGGGATAACCGCTTGAAAATTTGTAAGGGTACTGGTCAGCAGTGACCTTAACTCCTCTTGCCCGCGCTTCTTCAATGATGGCACAGGCTTCTCTGACAAGTCCCCAATTCTTCTTTTCCATAACTTTGAAATGTGAAATGTGAACCGGAGCGCCTGAGTTTTCTGATATTTCTATCGCTTCTTTTATCGCATCGAGAAGTTTGTCTCTTTCATCACGGATATGAGTGTGGTATATCCCGCCGTAAGGTGTAATGACTTTAACCAGTTCTGTGACTTCATCTGTCTTGGCATATCTGCTTGGTGTATAGACTAAACCTGTAGAAAGTCCGTGAGCTCCCTGCTCCATGGCTTCCTTGACAAGTTCTTTCATTTTCTCCAGCTCTTCCGGTGTAGGTTCCCTGTCTTCCATCCCGATCACAAGCTCCCGCACCGTGCCTTGTCCGATGAGCAATGCGGCATTCGGTCCAATCCCCTCCTCAGACCAGCGTTTCATCTGGTCTTCTGCCTTCTCAAAAATCGGCCAGGCACTGGAGCCGCACTGACCAACAATAACCGTCGTGACGCCCTGTTTTAAATAATTAAGACATGCTCTATTCTCGGGAAAATACATTCCGCCATCGACATGAGTGTGGAGGTCGATGAAACCAGGAGTAACATAAAGTCCTCGGGCATTGATCACCTTCGCTGCTGTCCCCTTAATCGACTTAGCTAAACGAACGATTATGCCATCTTTGACTGCTACATCTGCTTTAGATGCTGGTCTCGAGGATCCGTCCAGCACCTTTCCGTTCTTTATCAAAACGTCGAATTGTGGATTCTCTCCTTTTTGAGCCTCATTTTCCAGTGGGGCAAGTAAAAGCAAACCCAAGAACAAGATAACCGTTAAATGGAAAAATTTTTTTCTCATTGGACCTCCTTTTTTTAACACTATTCAAATTATAGGGAAAAAACGACTCTGTCAATAGTAGCGATTATATTCCTATAATTTCTCGCCTTACGGGGCCGTACTGATGTTTTATCAGTATTACAGCAGAATAAAATATTTACATGCAAAAAAGTAGATGTATATTCGACTAAAATATTGATTCTTTCGTTAAAGGGTAAAAAATGAGGGCAAGACAATTCACAACATTCCTTATTATTTTAGTCATTATTAATCCTCCTCTCCAAGCTAAAGCAAAAGAATCTGCTAAAAAAAAATTCTTATCTGCCACCGAGGGTGAAATTTGGAGGATTAATGATGAGGTTACTTTAGTCTTAGATGAACCAGAATTCTTTAGCGGAGGAGATATAAAACTCAAAAGACAGCTTTTTTTTCTTCATAATTATTTAACATGGCATACGATTTTTCATTTGATAGATACAATCAGTCAATGGAAAATAGTATTCATTATTAAATCAGATGGGTGGAAAGGCCGTTGGAAGTATATTAAATACGGAAAGTATAAGGATGGAGAAATAAAAATCTATTATGGTTGGATTCTTGCTACCAGAGTCGAAGATGCTGAATTTATTAAGAAAAAATAAGGACCTTTCGTTTTTTATTCTTCCTACTGTGTTCCAGCCGCTCTATAGAGTAGCTGCAGTATTATTTTTTTTGTATTAAATTATAAATTTAAGATAGAATATTTAATGGAGGCAACCAGAGTCAACGGATGAGAAAGGGCCTAAAAAAAATATTTTCTGAAGTGGCAGAGAGTTATCAGCTTGTCAATCATATCTTGACGTTTGGCCTTGATATTCTCTGGCGAAAAAAAGCAGCACGCGAAGCAGTAAAAACTTCCGGTTCTCTCTGGCTGGATGTTTGCAGCGGCACCGGTGAAATGGCTCTGAATCTCTCCCACCTGGCAGAAAAAGGGGTTAAAATCGTTACCGTTGACTTCTGTCAACCGATGTTAGCCAAAACCTCAGAAAAGAAGGATACTCCGAACCTTTCTTCTGTTCTTGCCGAGGCAAGGTATTTGCCCTTTCCAGATGAGACTTTAGACCTTATAACCATCTCTTTTGCCACAAGAAACATAAATCCCAGCAGGGATAGGTTAAAGACCCATTTAAAGGAATTTTATCGCGTTCTCAAGCCCGGCGGTCGATTTATCAATCTTGAGACAAGCCAGCCTTCTTCGAAAATTATACAAAAGCTTTTTCACCTCTATGTGAAAGTGGCCGTAAAACCGGTAGGATTCCTCATCTCAGGGTCGAAAGCCGGATACAGCTATCTTGCTTTTACCATCCCCCGTTTTTTGCCTCCTGAGGAATTTTCCTCTGTGCTCCATAAAGCGGGATTCGTGCGGGTGACTCATCGTTCCCTTTTCCTGGGCGTTTCTGCCATCCATACCGCAGTAAAATAATTTGCCCTTTTGCCGTTCGATATTTAATCGTGTATCATATATAACTAGAAAAAGAGGAAAATGTTTAAAACAGGGATAAAAATAATAGAAGCAAAGGTCGGTATTGAATCGAACAGAGAGGATCTCCTCCCTTCCCTTCCATTCATGACAGAAGTCAAGTCTCTTCTTACCGATTTTAGAGAAGTTGAGAACATCCCTTTCTCAAACAGCCTTGACGGGTATATCTCTGTTGCAGAATCTTCTTCCGAGCCTTTTTTCGAACTATCAGAGGGGAAAGCAAAATTCAAAGGGCCTTTTCTCAAGCTTACAGAAGAAGCCTCTGATTTAAGGTTCAGCCTGTGGGGAAACCAGGGATTTCTTTACAGGTATGTTCTCTATCTTCTGGAAAAGAAGCACAGGATTTATAACCTCCACGCCTGTGCTCTCTACGATGAAGAGAAGAATCAACTGTACATCATTATAGGAGGAGCAGGAAGTGGTAAAACCGTCTATCTTCTCAACGGCCTGACCAAAGGTCTCAAACTCTTTTCTACAGAAACTGTCCACTTCCGCATTGTCGAGGAGGGAATCACATGGTTTATGGGCTCGCTTATAGACAATGTGAGACTGGGAACTCTGATGTATAATTTTCCTCAGTTTTTGCCAAAAATCGAAACTCAAGAAGCTGGTGAGGAATGGCAGAAAAAAGTTGCCATCGATCTATCTTCCTATAAAGTTGGCTCGGATAAACTCAACACTCCAAGGGAAGTTATAATAATTTTTCCCCGGATCGAGGAAGGGCGAAAAGGGTTTATTTTGAATGATATAGAGGACAAAAGAAAAGCTGTAAAGGCCCTTTTTGACAATATCTCTCAGAAATTATCTGAAACAGTGCTTCTCTACGACAGAATACCTCTATTGGGTCTCGATGAAAAGGAGCTGGCTCTCACACGGCTTAATTATGTAAATCAGCTTGTCCATCATGAGACTGTTCTTGAGATGGCTTCTGTACTTTCGAATCCTCATGAATGCTGGGGAGATTTTTTAAGATAAGGAGAAGAAAGGAGAAAATCATGAACAAAGCCTGGGAAAATGTTATAAAGATGCCTGGTAAAGGGAGGACAATTAAAACCAGAGAGACAGGTTTGACAATGGTTATCGATAAAGGGATAGGCCTTAACCGGCTCGAGGATTTGATTCAAGTATCCGGGGAACACATCGATATCATCAAACTCACCTTTGGAACCTCTGCCTTTTATGAAAAGGAGCTTTTGAGGAAAAAAAATGAGATGATCACCTCCTCCGATATAGATGTCATGCCAGGAGGAACTTTCCTTGAGGTCGCTGTCTGGCAAGGAGTCTTAGATGGTTATTTAAAAAGGGCTAAAGAGCTTGGGTTTTCAGCGATCGAGGTCTCTGACGGAACGATCGAAATGGACAGGACAACCAGAGAGGATGTCATAAAGAATTCTCGGGATAATGGCTTTAAAGTTTTAACTGAAGTCGGGAAAAAAGATCCTAAAGACGTATTGCCGATTTCCCTGATTCATCAACTGATCGGAGAAGATATGGAAAATGGGGCTTTCAAAGTAATTATCGAAGCCCGAGAAGCGGGAAAAGGTGTGGGAATTTTTGATACCGAGGGGAAAATAAAGAGCGACGAAGTCGACAACATCATTGCTGGAGTCGAAGCACTAGATTGTTTAATGTGGGAAGCCCCACTAAAGAATCAACAACAGGATTTAATCCTGCGTCTGGGGCTCAATGTTAGCCTGGGAAACATACCTCCGGATGAGGTGCTGGCTCTGGAGGCTTTACGACAGGGTGTCCGGGGAGATACTCTAAAAAGAGCCTATTTAGAAAGTAAAAAGTAATCTATTCTTTTTTTTCTATGAGAAGAATCAAGACAGAGTGTTCGCCTTCAGGGATCTTTGTTTTTAATGAATTCCCTTTAAATACTTTTATCTGTTTGTTGTCTACCCAGAGCTCATATTTGCCTTTTGTCAGGAATTGTACTTTTATCTTTATTTCTGCAAATGTCTTTAGATCAAAGGCGATTTCGTTTTCAGAATAGAGAAAGTGGCGAAATATTGCGCTTCCGTTTGTACTTATGATTTCTCTGCCCTCTTCTTTTAATTTCAGTTTAGAGGAGGAAACCTCTACTTCGTAGTGTCGTCCCTGAATTGGAATTCTGGATAGCTTTCCTTTTTCTTCAGGGTCGATGATTCCAAACCTGAATCCCTCCCAGGGAGTAAAATCCAAATACTCTTCAAGGGCTACCAGGGCAAAAAGAGGACCCCAGCTCTGGTACCTTCTCTCTCCTGCTTGTCCAGTTCTGGAGTCAAAATTTTCCGGGCAAAGCTGGTAATTTTCCCAGGTGCGGAGGAACAGGGTCGAGCTTTTCCTGGCAAATTCATATGCGATAGCATCGAAATGATAAGCTTTCAAGCCCTGGTAAACCAGATAGTTTGTCGGGGGCCAGATTGCTCCTCTCCAGGACTGCTGATCTTCGAAAGAGGGATCATCACGGGAGATTGTGGGGATGACGAACTCTCCCCAGAATTCCTCGGGATTGAGAAGATGTTTGAGCATCCGTATGGCTCTTTCCTGGTCAGGAATACGAGCCAGGAGTGGGTAAAAATTCGATGCAGCTTTCCTTGATGAGAATGTCCCATCCCAGTGTCGATCAAAATAGAAACCCTCTCTCTCATCCCAGAGATTGCGGTTTATCAGCTCTTTCATAGTCTCATACTCAGAAAGATAGTATTGATTATCTTCCCTTAAGCCAAGAATATTGGCAATTTGAGCCAGGCAGTAAGCATCCAGGGTATAAAGGCTGTTCAGGTCGATGCAGTTCATAGTTAATGTTCCTGTTTCCTCGCTAAAAGAGGCCTCTTCCCAATTCGGCAAATCATCCTGGCCGGACTCCCACATAGCTCGCTGTTTACTCTCGACATTTTCCTGCCAGGAAGGAATACCTTCGGCTAAAAGCTCTGCATCCGATCCCCATTCAAGGAGTCCATCGCTGTTTCCGTCCCTACGCAACTGAAAGTTTGGCTTTACTGTTTTCCAAAAAGAGTGCCATTTTTTAAGGTAAGGGTAGGCGTATCCGAGTAATTCAAAATCTCCCAGTCTCTGGAACAATTTCAAGACGACATAGGATCCTACAGGAGGCTGAGAGCGATCAGGCGTTCCGTCAAAACGGCCTCGCCAGCTCGGGATGTTTCCGTTGGGATACTGAGTTTCAAGGACTGCTTTTATGATATCTCGTGCATGTTTGGCGCTTTCGATAGAGACTTCCAAAGCGTTGAAAAATGAACCCCATTCAAATATTGTCCAGTGATCAAGGGTTCCATCGGATACGGAAAAGGTCGATCTTCGACCCGCAGGAGTGTAGAGCCGATGGCGGTCAGGTTGGTAGAGGACCGTCCAGAATACATTGTTCGTGATTGCCTTTGCAACACCATTAAAGAGTCCATCCACTTTCACGCGTGCTTTTTTGTACCTTTCTCTCTCATCGGCTAATAGAGAATCGATGGTCTTCTTATTCTTGTAGCGGTAAATATGATTATTTAAAACGTCGATATCCTCCCCTACTCCCGCGGCAAAGTAAAGATATTTCTCTTTCTCCATGGAGAAAGAAACAGTCAATTCTTCTTCTTGGGAGTCTGTGATAAGAGAACCTTTTGGACTGGTCCAGAGCAAATAGTGATAATTTTTTGAACTCAAGCTTTCCCCTTTTATCTGGCCGTCAGAAAGAATGGAATATTCCCCTGTAAAATTCCAGGGGAAATAATGAATAAGATGAAGCTTTATTCCCTCAGGAACCTTAATCCGCCCTATGACTGCTTTTTCATCTTGACGTGACCACTCAAGGACCAATGTGCTTGATTTGGGGGAAGGTTTAATAAGAATAGGGGTACCCCCTTCCTTTTGGAAGGGAAGACTCAGGTCGATTTTTATTCTTGCATACTGTCCATCAGGGGAATGAGGGCCAACTTCTGAGATAAGGTAAAAGAAGTCAATCCCGTCAGCAACTTCGCTTCCTTTCTCAGCTTTGATGCGAAAAGCAAACACACTCTCCTTATGTGGAGCAAGGACAAGACCATTCCATGCTTTGCCCTCCAGAGCGCCTATGTAGACATCCTTCCATGGATAGAGAATCTCGGCAGAAAGACCCTGAATCAAGAGAAGAAAACAAAGAATAGAGAGGAGGAGGATTCTCTTTCTGCTCATTAAAGCGACCCTATACATATAACTTCCTTCCAATGAGTAATTTACGGTAAATCCGGGATTAAATCAATATATTTGTACTAGGTTACTTCTATTATATTTTCAGGGAATTTTTTAAACTCCCCTGATTTGTAAATAGAATCTATTTCCTGGAATAAGATATCAATTTCTTCTTCTTTACTGTAGAAATGAGGGCCTATCCTTATGACGTCGGGCTCGTTATCCTCACCTTTCCTGAAATCGACCATTACCCCTCTTTGCTCTAAGGCTTGCTTGACCGCAAAAGCATGAGGCAAGCTGACCGAAACGGCTCCTCCCCTTAGATTTGCCTCCTGGGGTGTAAAGAGGCGATAGCCCCTTTTCTTTGACTTTTTGATAATGGATTCAGTCAAAGAAAGTGATTTATCTCGTATCTGGAGGATTCCTATTTTTTTAATGATATCTAATCCGGCTGCTGCAGTGTAAAGAGATGCAACAGAGGGTGTTCCAGACATAAATCTGTATGACCCGTGTGAATATTCCATTTCAGGGGAAAAGAGAAAAGGCTGTCTGTGAGCAAACCAGCCTGTGAGTTGAGGCTCAAGATTTTCTGAAAGCTCTGGCCTGACATACATAAACGCGTTTCCCGGTCCTCCGCAGAGCCATTTCAGGCATCCGCCCACATAAAAATCTATATCTAACTGCTTAACATCAACTGGGAGTATACCCGGGCCGTGATAACCATCGATAAGAGTCAGGGCTCCGACTTCCTGCGCTTTGGTGGAGATCTTTTTTATATCCTGAATATAAGCTGATTTGAAAGCGACATGAGAAGTGGCAACGAAGAGAGTCCTCTCATCCAATGTCTTCAGAATATCTTCAACATCAATTCCAGGCCGGCCTTTGCTCCTGACTATCTCGATCTCCCATCCCATAAACGCTGAGATTTTTGAGAGTGCGTATAGGATAGAAGGGAAATCCTGATCTGTCATGACGATCTTATTTCTTTTATCATTTCTTGTGAGGAATTTCGTCGACAGGATTACCCAGTGACAGTGTGTTGCATTGGCCATCATTGTCACTTCCTCTTCTCCTGCTCCAAGAAAGGAAGCCAATTGATTTGCGGTTTTTCGTGAAAGCTCCCACCATTCTTTTTGCCAGGCGCCCACGCCCTCCTCTGCCCACATCCGGTAAAATTCCAGCAGCTTCTCCTGTGCTTTCTTAGGAACGGCTCCTAATGAATTGCTGATAAGATAAACGCACTTTTCCAATATTGGAAATTCACTACGTACAGAGTCTATTTCCTTGTCTAAGTTCCACTCCATTGTTTATACAATCCCCAATTAACCTGACTTATTCATAAAATATGCCGACACCTTCATTTATCTTCAATAATATTAACATTATAGCCTGGTTTTCAGTAAAATATAGACTATCATTTTGTTTGTTGTATAATTTCTATCAAATGTCGGCATTTTTTACCCTTCGGGCGAGCCTATCTTACCACATCTGCTTCGTTGCGGCCCATTCGCGGTGGACAACCACAGCTTCATGGGCCGACGCCTCGCATCTGTAGCAACCTCGACTCGTGAATAATCCAGGTTAAATGAACATTTTTTCTTACTGGCCGGGTAGACCATTCTTTACATAATACGAAACCGCGTCGATGAAGATATCCAATTCACGAAGGGTCGTGTATATGCTGGGCGTTACTCGCATTCCGGTAATATTTTTACCCCCCATGTCTTCAGAAGGAACTCCGACAGCAATGATATAGATTTTATGCTTCTGGTAGAGAATTTGAGCTAGCTTGCCCATATCCATATTTTTGACCGTAAAAGTTCCGATGCCGCAGGATTGTTTCGGATTGTAAGAGGTGAGCATTTTTACGCCAGGAAGCTTCTCTAGAACTTTTGCCCAGTAATTTCTCAAGTAACGCAGCCTTTCTTCCTTCCTCTTACCACCGATTCCATGATGAAAAGTCAGTGCCTCACCTACTGCAAGTTCTAGCCAATCGGGATGGGTACCAATGTTCTCAAATTTCCTGATGTCATCACTCATAGGGTCTGATGCAGGGAAAAGAGGCCATATTTTCTTGATCTTTTCTTTTTTCACATAAAGAAAACCTGTGCCTATGGGCCCCATCATCCACTTATGAAGATTGGCACCGTAGATGTCGCAGTCAAGGTCTTTCTGTTTAAATTCGAAATGACCAAAAGCATGAGCCCCGTCAATCACAACCTCAATGCCTCGCTTTCGTGCCATTCGGCAGATTTCTCTGATCGGGAAGATCTGCCCGGTGAGATTTGTAATATGACAGATTTCTATGAGCCTGGTTTTGGGTGTAATATTTTTCTCAAAAAGATCAGCCAGCACCTTCAGATTTTTGGGAGGGTACGGAAAAGGAAAAAGTTTGACTTTGACTCCTTCCCTTTTCTCCCTTTGAAACAAGGCATTTTTCATGGAGGGATAATCATGGGTTGTGGTCAGGACTTCATTCCCCGGCTTAAGCTCGACTCCCAGAAGGGCAATCTGCATGGCTTCGGTGACATTCCTGATGATAGCAATCTCTTCAGGAGAACAGCCGAAAGTATCCGCCAGTTTTTTTCTTATAAGTTCCTTTCTTGGACGGAGGACTCTCCACGAGTTATAAGCAGGAGCTCCGTTTGCAAAATCCAGGTAGCGGTGAACGGCATCCATTACAATTGTTGGTGCCGGGTGGACGCCTCCATTGTTGAGGTTAATGATGCTGCGGTCGATGTTAAAGGCCTGCTGGACATAGAACCATAAATCCTCATCTCGAGAAACTTCGGAAACAGAAAGATGATCGATTTCTGATAGCTTTTTCCTAATGTTCGCTTGAGCTTCCTTGGCTGCGAGACCGAGAACTCCCAAACTTCCGATGCCCATGCTGAGATTTTTTAAAAATTGCCTGCGGCTAGTTCCCATTCCTTCCTCCTTTCATAGCAGATTGATTTTTGTAAAACATATATTATTTAAAGCTTG
>DAOUYU010000159.1 GCA_030673995.1 Candidatus Aminicenantota bacterium | reverse complement strand
AAAAAAGCTAAAGACCGCTAAAACCCCTCAGGAAAAAACAGGCATTCTAGAGGAGCTTCTTTCCATCGTTCCCAAACATAAAGGAACGGAAAAACTCCAGGCTTTACTTAAAACAAAAATTGCTAAACTCAAATCTACCGCCCAAAAAAAACCTGCTGTCGCCAAATATGGGCTCTCTTTCCACATTGACAAAGCAGGTGCAGGTCAAATTGTCCTGATTGGACCTCCTAACACGGGAAAATCCATGCTGATAAAATCTTTAACAAATGCGGATCCAGAAATCGGAGATTATCCTTTTACAACTCGAATACCTTCCCCGGCGATGATGAGATTCGAAAACATTCAGATCCAGCTCATAGACACTCCGCCCATCACGGCAGACTACATGGAAACCTGGCACCATGAGCTGATCAAACAAGCAGACGGAATCTTGTTACTTCTGGATTTAGCCAGTCCAAACTCCATCGCTACTTTTCAGACTCTTTTGGCGAAACTGAAAGAGAAGAAAATAGAACTTATTGCCGAAGACCAAATCACTCCCTCTGATATCTCTCTCTTTTATAAAAAAACACTCATTGTGGCTAACAAGAAAGACGTTCCTTCGGCGGAAGAAAATTTTAATACGTTAAAAAAAGCTTTAGAACCCACATTTGTCCCGATTTCCGTGTCTGCCTCCCGCGGAGATGACCTTAGTCATCTGAAGAAAAAAGTCTTTTCCCTGCTTAATATCATACGAGTTTACAGCAAGATTCCCGGAAAGAAAACTGACCTCGATGATCCCTTTACTCTCAAAAAGGGCTCCTCGGTCATGGATATGACTAAAGTCGTCCATAAGGATTTTTCCCGAAAATTGAAGTATGCCAGAATCTGGAGTGAAAGCAAATACCAGGGTCAAAAAGTCAATCGTGACCATATACTGGAGGATGAGGATGTCCTCGAGTTACATATCTAATTTTGACGTATCGAAAGTAGACAAAACATATTTGAACCTGTAATTCTTGTATCTGTCAATATCAACTTCTCCGGCTCTACTCCAGTCTCCATAAGGAGCAAAATCAACATTGCCAAAGGGGCCAAAGTCGATCCTGATACCGTGACATCTCTCATGGATGATCGTCTCTTTTACGATTTTTTGGGCTACCGCTGAGAGCTGCTCCTGATTGATATCCGTAGGTACTTCAATCTTAAAATAAACACGATGAATATTGTCCCTATCCAGGCTTTCTCTTATTCTGATTGTATAAGATATGTCTTTGGCTTTATGGAGATGAGAAAAAATTTTTATATTATTGAAGATTGGAGATGTCTTAGATAATTTTATTTCGTTTGCAGAAGTAACAAAAAATAAATAAATCAGTGCAAAAAAAACAAAAACTATAAGGAAACAAAAAAATAATGGATGAGAAACGAGAAGGCGCTTCTCCTCTTTATTTAAAGCAACCCCCCTCATTTCTGACATTGACCTCACCTTCACGGCTTCTTCGGTTTCTAAATAGAAATCTAATAGAAATCTAAGGCTAGAGAGAGGAAGAGTCAATACTTTTGAGCGAAATGTCGTTTTATGTCGCTTTATGTCGTTTTATGTCGCTTTATGTCGCTTCTTTTTTGCACTTTCAATAGAAAAAGGTGAACGTTTTAATGAAATCTATTCTTAAACCCATCAGCCTGAACTGGCTTTTTTTTCTTTAATCTTTCCATTTTTGCAGCTATAATTGGTTCCTAAGATATCGGGGCGTAGCGCAGTCTGGTTAGCGCACAGCGTTCGGGACGCTGGGGTCAGGGGTTCGAATCCCCTCGCCCCGATTCTTTATACAGATTAAGTCAACTCGATCAATTCGTAATCTCTATTTCCCAGCCCGATCCTGGATCCATGCTCAAGCTGCACGGACCAATCCACGTCATAACCTTCCCTGAATAAATCCTTTCCGCCTCTCTCGATCATTAAATCCACGGAAGCCCTGTCGATAGCTACAGGATCAATTGAACCCAGAATGCCGATATCTTCTACAATAGGAGGCTGATCTTTAGACATACAGTCACAATCCTTAGTCATTTTGAGCAAAAAGCTGATGAAACCAATCTTATCTTTATACAGCCTCCAGACACTGCAGGCATACTCACTCATTTTCTCCTGAACACGAACAGAATCAGCATCCCAGCGGAACTTGACAGCTCCCGGCTTACAGACCACCAGACATTCACCGCATCCGATACATCCTTTCTCCTCAATAACCGCTTTTTCCTCATCAAGAGAAATGGCCTGGGTAGGGCAATAATCAACACAAACTCCACATCCTGTGCACTGCTTGGGATTTACCCAGGGATGAACATCTGAATGCTGCTCAAGCTTGCCCGCTCTTGAGGCACATCCCATACCCAAGTTCTTTAAGGCTCCTCCGAAACCGGTCAATATATGGCCCGTAAAATGAGTTAAACAAAGCAGTACATCCGAATTCAAAAAGACGCTGGAAATCTTGGCTGTCTTGATATGTGGCAAATTTACACGGACTTCACCACCGTCTCTCCCGAGAAGACCATCAGCGATGATAACGGGTATCCCAATATTTTCTTGAGTAAAACCGTGTTCCCATGCCAGGTGAATATGATCGATGGAGTTGGATCTTTGACTGACATAAAGGGTATTGGAATCGGTTAAAAACACATGAGAGGAGACATTTTTAATTTGAGCGATGATATCCACAAGCCATTGAGGTTTTATATACCCTGTATTTCCTTTCTCTCCAAAATGGATTTTCATGGCGACAAAGGAGTTTTTTTCAATCTGTTTTTTCAGGCCTGTTTTAAGAAAAACCTTTTCAGCTTTCCCGGCCAAGGCCTCATTTCCATCTTCCCTTCTGGCAGGAATAAAATAGACTTTGCTCGATATCTCCTTGTGATTCATCCGCTCGATCATTCCTCCAGAACCTTCTTTGCAGCCTGAACTCCAGAGCCCTCCTCAAACTTATAATTTAATGAGGAAAGAGTTCTTTCCAGGGCATCCAGGGCAAAAAACACCTGGGACACAGACAAGTTCCCCATGTGCCCCATACGAAACACTTTTCCTGCCGTCTCACCCAATCCTCCTGCTACAACAATCCCATTATTAGAGAAGGTGCTTCGGAAAGGTTTATCCTCTATCCCATCAGGATATCTGACAACAGAAAGAGTATCGGCTAAAAATGGCTCCTCTGTAAAAAAGGAAAATCCAAGCTCAGCTAATGCCCTTCTTATGGCCAGAGCTATTTGAGCATGTCGAGAGAATCTCCTTTCTACCCCTTCCTCAAGAATAATTTTTGTGCTCTCATGAAAGGCCCTGATCTCGTTGACACAAGGAGTCGAAAAATATTTTGATGGGTCTTTCATGATAGGAAGCCAATTCAGGAGGTCTGAATAGTAGGCAGGAATCGCATTCATGCTCCTCCTTTTTTCCATAGCCTTCTCTGAAACGACCAGAATCGCCAATCCTGGAGGAACTCCAAAGCATTTCTGGGCTGCTGTCAAAATCACATCAAGGCCCCAGTCATCCATCCTTTCTTCTATTCCACCTGTGGCACAAACACCATCGATGATAAAAACCGCATCATTATCTTTCAGTACTTCTGCATAATCCTTTTCAGGGGCACAGGCTCCGGTGGCTGTATCCACATGAGTTGAAACAACGGCTTTATACACTTTTTCGGAGAGTTTCTTTTCTAATTCCTCAGGCAAGACTGCCTTTCCCCATTCGCTCTCGATGAGGTCACAATCCAGGCCAAAGCTCTTCCCAATGAGCTCCATCCTCTGGCCAAAAAATCCCTGAGAGAGAACGAGAAAACGCTCTCCTTTCTCAATAGTATTCAAAAGAGCCATTTCCATGGCTAAAGTCCCTGCTCCGGCAACGATAAAAGGCTCACCCCTTTCGCAAAAGACAATCTTCTTTAAGGCGGCGAGTGCTTCCTTTAACTCCTCAGAAAGTTCAGGGCTCACATGGGAAACTGTGGGCAGAGAAAGGCTGTTTAAAATACGTGGATGAACAGGGCTCGGCCCGGGAATCATGAGCAATTTTTCTGTTTGCATTTCTTCTCCTTATCTTACCTGAATTATTCATAAAAACT
>DAOUYU010000093.1 GCA_030673995.1 Candidatus Aminicenantota bacterium | reverse complement strand
TTCTGGATGATCGGGGTACTTCTGGACTCCAGCCAGGAGCATCGCGTAGGCTTCCTTGTTTTTCCCCATCTCTCGCATTTCCATCGCATCCTCATACACTTTAAAAGCAGGATCTACAAAGGAAATTTTAGACTCGATTCTTTTATGGAAGTACTTCTCCTCAATCTGGAAATAATTCATCCCGATAGCAAAAAGGAAGCCAAAAGCAAACCCCCAGACGTGCGCCCAGTGGGCTACACCACCGCTCCCTCCCGGATTGATGACGTCCATCAGCTTAGCATTGAGAAGCTCAAGAAACAGCCAAAGCGGCAGCATCAGCCAGGCCGGGGCCTTAAATGTCCCGCGAGCAAATGGGAAAAATATGTAGAAAAATTTGATTTTTGTCTTGAAATATCGGACTAGAAACGCACCCATCACCCCTGAAATTGCCCCAGAGGCACCGACCAGCGGCATGGTGGAACTGGGATAATGTGTCGCGAACATCTGCGCCGAAATAACGCCCATCAGCAGGTAAAAAACAGCATAAAGCGACCTCCCCCAGACATCCTCGATAAAGGGACCGGATAGATACAGAAAGAACAGATTTCCCAGTAGATGGAGCCAGCCCGCATGGATGAACATATAGGCCACCATTCCCAACATCGTTCGTTCAGCCGGGATAAACCCATATTTTCTGTAGGGAATGGTTTGGTAAATCAGCTTAAACTTATCGGTCATCCGGTCCAGCTCCGCCTGTTCTTCTTCAAGTGTAGATCTATCCGGCTCTTCCCTTAAATATCCGAACATTTCCGCCAGTGATTCGGGCTGGTTATCACGGAAAAAGAGCTTTCTGATTTCAGTATCCAGTTTCAGGTAGGGATGCTGAATATAATATTCGAGTATCTCCTGTGCGCTGTTTCCCAACTCTTTCGCCTGCTTGCTCATGGTTCCCGAGATCATGATATGGGCCACCAAGCAGCCGGCCATGATGATAAAGGTGATCCAGGGAAGCCGGCGAACGGTGCTGCTCTCGTGTCCAATGGGAATAATCATCTTATTACCTTACTTTAAATCGGAGAATTCAGTCGATGAAGGAGTCCCCAAAATAATCCTCACAACTGAGATATTATGACAATATTGACTGTATTTCAACGCAAACTCGTCAACCTGATATTTTTTTTTAAGTTTAGCCGTCTGAGTGAGTGATTTTTTGCAGAAAACTCACTGACGCGAGAAAAGGAGACGGCTGGAGCAGAACATAAGCCGAATTCTGTTCCCGCTGGAATCGGGGGCGGTTATTTGTCTAACCCCTTGATTGCTCAAAGGGATGAGCGACCTACCTCCCCAGGGGACGGGCCATCCCATATTGGGCTTATTTGGTCTTGCTCCGGATGGGGTTTACCATGCTCCTGATGTCACCACCAAAACGGTGAGCTCTTACCTCACCTTTTCACCCTTACTCCGTGAGATGGCAGCTTGGCCAATCTCACAGAGCGGTATGTTTTCTGTGGCACTTTCCTCCGGTCGCCCGGAGTCGCTGTTAACGACCATCCTGCCCTTTGGAGTCCGGACTTTCCTCCCCTTCTTTCTCTTGGAGAGAAGAAGGAGCAACCGCCTCGTCTACTCCAGCCGTTATTTTTATTCCATAATGTTCTAACTTCTTGTAAAGGTTACTCCGCGGAGTATCAATCTCTCTGGCAGTCTGAGAAATATTCCAATTGTTTTCTTTGAGTTTGGCTAAGATAAAATCTTTTTCGGCAAATTCTCTGAATTCTTTAAGTGTTTTCATTTCCTTTACATCAGGGAGATAAATATGCATTTCTCCCCTGATCTGCTCTGGTAAGTCCTTCTTTTTTATTATATCTGCGTCGGTCATAATAATCAATCTTTCAACAACGTTCTTCAATTCCCGAACATTTCCCTTCCATGGGTATTTCATCAGGGCATCGACGGCATCATCTGTAAATTTTTTCTCCTTAAAATAATTTTCATCAGCATAGCTTTTTGTAAAATATTCAACAAGCAGTGGGATATCTTCTTTTTTTTCTCTCAAGGGAGGCGAAGAAAGAGGAATGACATTTAGCCGGAAAAAAAGGTCTTCCCGGAATCTTCCCTCTTCCTTTTCCTTTCGCAAATCCTTATTTGTGGCAGCTATAACCCTGACATTCACCTTATTGATTTTGCTTGAGCCGACCTTCTGGACTTCCCCCTCTTCAAGAACACGCAATACTTTTGATTGAGTTTTCAAACTCATATCGCCAATCTCATCCAGAAAAATCGTTCCCTCATCCGCCTGCTCAAACTTCCCCTGTTTTTTTTCGGTAGCCCCTGTAAAAGCCCCTTTCTCATGGCCAAAGAGTTCACTCTCAATGAGTTCCTCAGGGATTGCCGCGCAATTTACCTGGATAAACCTTTCTTTTGTCCTCAAGCTGTGATTGTATAAGGCCCGGGCAATAAGCTCCTTCCCTGTACCGCTTTCACCATAGATGAGGACCGTCGCATTAGTGGGGGAAATTTTCAGAACCTCTTTCCAGAGTTTTTTCATCGATGGGTGATTTCCTATAAGTTCATATTTCTTCTCAGCTTTTTTCCTCAGGTCCTGGCATTCCTGGCGAAGCCTGTTCTGGCTTAAAGCATTCCGGATACAAAGCAGAACTCTATCTCTTTGAAGAGGTTTTTCCAGGAAATCAAAGGCACCTAGTTTCGTTGCGTCTACTGCTGTTTTGACCGTGCCATGCCCGGATATCATGATGACCTCTGGCGAATAAGGCCTTTTTTTCATCTCTGCCAAGACTTCCAGGCCACTCCGCCCGGGAAGTTTTATATCGAGTAAAACTATATCCAACGCTACGGTCTCTTCCAAAATATCCAGAGCTTCTTCTCCATCCGCTGCCTCAAGAAAGCTGTAGCCTTCATATTCCAAAATCATTTTTAGGGATTTCCGGATATTCTCTTCATCATCAACGACTAAGATTCTTGCTTTGGGTCGATTTTTCATTGTTTCAATTCCTTTTTATTCAGGATATCGAATGAATTTTAACATAAAAATTGGGAACTGAGCAAAATTGATAGAGGTTCAAAAAAAGGGAAAAGGAAGGGAAAAGGGGACAGACCCCTTTTTTTTGTAAAAAAGGGGTCTGTCCCCTTTTCCCTTTTTCCTTTTTTCCCCTTTTTCATTGCCCCATCTTTACCAATATTGTAAGATTAACTCAAGATGTGGAGACCACTTGTTCTTATCCTCATCATCATATTGATCGGTATAACCGGTTTCCATATTATTGAAGGATGGCCCTTCCTGGATTGCCTCTATATGACTGTCATTACGATCTTCACGGTCGGATTCAGGGAAGTCCGTCAACTTTCTCCTCTAGGCCAGGTCTTTACCATTTTCATCATCCTGGGCGGTGTGGGAACAGCTATATATGCTTTCACTAAACTGGCCGAGATCACCCTTGAGGGAGGCCTCAGGAAATTTATACGGAGAAGAATGATGGAAAAAAAGCTACATAATCTGAAAGACCATTACATCATCTGCGGCCTCGGCCGGATGGGTAAAATAGTGAAAGAGAGGCTGGAAGAAGAAAAATTGCCTTTTGTCGTCGTTGATAACAATGAGGAGAAAATAGAAGAACTCAAGCAAACATCAGACAGCCTTTTTATCGAGGGAGACGCCACCCATGAAGAAATACTGATTAAAGCCGGTGTAAAAAATGCCAAAGGTCTGGTAGCCCTCCTTCCTAAAGATGCAGATAATCTCTACCTTGTTCTAACAGCCAAACAGGTCAATCCCTCAGTTTTTGTTCTCTCCAAGGCAATGGATGAAGAAGCTGAGAAGAAAATCCTCCAGATTGGCGCCAACAGAGTTGTCAGCCCTTATAAATGCAGTGGATTAAGAATTGCTCAAGGGCTGATCCGTCCGACATTGGTCGAGTTCATAGACCTCATTATCAGGCGGAAAGAACTATCCTTGTACATAGAAGAATTTATTGTTAAAAAAGATACCCTTATAAACAGCCGAAGCCTTATAGAATCCGACATACGAAAAACAGCTAACGTTATCGTGGTGGCTGTGAAAAAGCCGGGCGAAGACATTGTATTCAATCCATCTCCTGATACCAGGATAGAAACAGGTGATATACTCCTTGTTTTGGGAGATAAAGAAGCGATCGACAAATTTGAAAACACATATCTTGGTTCCTCACTCTGAAAACCCCCCATATTGATTGTCGTTCTCATTTTTACTAATATGGTTATTGTGGGTAAAAAAGCCTTAAAAAAACACAAATTCGCTGCTATTATTCTCCTCTTTTGTCTTTTCTCTCTAAGCTTCTCTCACTCGCAAGAGCAAGTTCAGTCCAAATTTCTTGAGCTTGAGAACGGTTTGAAAATTTTTCTTTTTGAAAGACACACCATCCCTTTGATAAACATAGCATTTGCCGCGAATCTTGGAACAAAAGACGAATCAGATGATACGAACGGGCTGGTTCATATTTTGGAGCATTATATTCTCTTCAGGGGAACTGCATTGAGAAGCGGAGATGAAATCAGCCAGGATATACGCCGGCATGGCGCTTACTTTAATGCCCATACAGGGCGGGATCTGGCTGTCTTTGAACTATCCCTTCCATCGGAACATGCTGATTTTGCCTTAAGGAATCAAAAGGAAATCCTGTTTAACATCAAATTCACCCAGGAAGAGCTCGATAAAGAAAAAAAGGTGATTCTCGAAGAGCTAAGCCAGATTCAAGATGATCCCAGAAAATACGCGACTTCCCTCGTCTATCAAAATCTTTTCAAGAACCATCCCTACCAAAAGCCAATCTACGGGAAACAAGAAATCATAGAAACTGCAACCGTGGAACAAATTGAAAAATTTCACAAAAAATATTTTGCTCCATCGAACTGCGCCCTTGCAGTAGTGGGTGATTTCAACATGGAAGAAATGGAAGAAAAAGTAAAAATAATCTTCGGAGATTTAAAAAACGAAGGATTCACTCCCTCAGGTTATGAAAAGGTCACTCCCCTGAAAAAGACTGTAGAGGTAGAACATGAAATGGACGTCAACCAGGCTTATCTGGTGATAGGACTGACCGGGCCAGATTACAACAGCCCCGACCAGTACGCCATGCATATCCTGACAGAAATTTTCAGCCGCGGGGTGAGTCCGATGCTGCATTCCCGTCTTAGAGGAAGAAGGCTTCTTGCGGATACCATCTCGATGAGCTACGGCACTCACAAGTTCGGAGGCGCTATTTTGATCTACTTGACCCTAGCCCCCAAAAAAATAAAATCGGCAAAAAAAGAAACCATCAAATTTCTAAAACAATCAAGAAATCAGAATTATTCCAAGGACGACCATTATGGCGATAGCCAATTTTATGCCTTCGACTTTTTACAGAGCGCAATAAACCAGATTAAATTTAGAACTCATCAAGCCCAGGAAAAAGGACTCCTTCTGGCAACTTCCCTTGTCCGGTTCATGCTCTTGAATGAGGACCCAAACCGGGGGAGCTATCTCGATAGTATAGATGAAGTAAAATCTACAGAGTTGAGGAAAATTGCCTCGAAGTACTTCAGTAAAAATCGTTATGTTATCGTTGCTATTGTTCCAAAAAAGAAAAACAACTAAAAAACATGTTTTATCAAAAACTCTCTTCAGGGCTCATTTCCCTCTTCACGCTGTGGCTTCTCACTTTCTCCTCAGTCCTTCCTGATCAGACCGTTTCCACCTCAAAGAATCCCTGCGAGAAAAAAACGCTGGCCAACGGCCTTTCGATCATTCATCAGAAGGATGCGTCATCTCCGATCACCGTCGTTCAAATATTGATCAAAGGAGGGAAAAAAGCTGAGCCGGAAGGTTTGAGTGGATTGGCATATCTCACCACTCAACTGGCTTTACAAATTCCAGACCAAAAAAAAGTCCAAGACATGATGAAACAAGCTTCCCGAGTTTATATGATAGGCAAAGCAGACTACACGCTCATGAAAATGGAGTGTTTATCAGAGAACCTGGAAGCAACCTTAAACATCACAACTCAAACCATCTTAAAGCCTCTTTTTTCCGGCCTGAGGATAAACAGGATTAAAGAAGTCATGCTTTACAGGAGAAAAATACAGGAAGACGACTCTATCAATGTCGGGCATAATGTGACTTTAGAAAAGTTTTTTGCGGAAACCAGCTATGGAGATTCTGCTTATGGCAGTGAAGAATCCTTGAAAGCCATAAAAAAGGAAAGTATCAAAAAATTTCATAAGGACTATTTCCAGGCTGGGAACATCATTGTTGCTGTCACCTCAGATATGGAAAAAGAGCCGCTGTTCGAAATTCTGGAAAAGTATTTTTCGAAATTCCCTTCTGGTAAATCCCCGGAATTAAAACAAATAACCTTCTCTGTTCCAGAAGAGAAAAATACTTTTTTAATAAAAGACAGCAAACAGTATTATATTTCTCTCGCCTATCCCTTGCCCGAAATCAATGCCCGAAATTTCGTTCTCGCTTCTCTGCTTGAAAATCTTCTGGGAAAAGGTCCCGGTTCAAGGCTCTGGGCCCTAAGGTCAAAAGAGAAACTTGCCTATAATGTCAATTGTAATGCAACTCAAATGGAAGATGGGGGGATACTTAAGGCCTATCTTGAAACAGATAAGGAGAAAAAAGAGATAGCCCTGGAGGCTCTTAAAACTGTTCTTTATGATCTCTATGAGAATGGAATCACCGAAGAGGAGTTTGAGGCTACAAAAATCTATACAAAAGCCTCTTTCCTGAGGGAGAATGAAACAAAAGAAACGAGAGCCAACAATCT
>DAOUYU010000075.1 GCA_030673995.1 Candidatus Aminicenantota bacterium | reverse complement strand
GCCTCCGTTCTAAATTTAGCAAGAATCGTGCCAGGCTCAGATGCCCTTAAGAGAAAATGTACGGGCTGTGCATCTTCTTTAAATTTAAAAGGTTAGAGAAATGCCTTTCTTAGGTTTTTGGAGGATTTGAAAAGAAATGTGTTTTGAGTTTAAAAAATGTAAAGTTTGCTGTACACTTATGAAAGATTTATCTTACACTTTCTTTCGGTTCTGCAGCCAACATCTACCCGGGTTTATCTAACCGGAACTCTTTTATCTTAGAATAGAGTGTTGTCCGGGTTATTTTGAGGATTTTAGAGGCTTTAGCTTTATTGCCCCCCGTTTTAGCCAATGCTTGTTTAATCGCTTCTTCCTCTATCTGCTCTGTCGTCTCTTTCAATATTTTTCTCAGAGAAGTGCCCTTTTCTATATCTTGCTGAATATTGGGCTTTTTGAATGCCGCAGTATCATTTAACAACACAAGATCTGTTGGTTTAATATATGGAGAATTAGCCAAAAGCACTACTCTTTTGATGACATTCTTTAATTCCCTCACATTGCCAGGCCAATGATAGTTGAGAAGAGATTTCATCGCCTCGGCAGAAACCCCTTTTATCTTTTTGTTGAATTCTTGATTTGCCTCATTTAGAAAATACTTGGCTAAAACAGGAATGTCATCTTTTCTTTCTCGGAGTGAAGGAAGCGAGATAACAAATTCATTTAACCTGTAAAATAGGTCATCTCTAAATTTACCCGTTTTCACAGACTCAAAAAGATTTTGATTTGTGGCAGCCATAATTCTCACATCTACTCTTATATCCCTCTTACCTCCTAGATGCTGTATTCTTCTCTCTTGAATCGCGCGCAGCAACTTTGCCTGGGCGCCCATCGGTAAATTGGCAATCTCATCCAGAAATAATGTTCCCTCATGTGCCTGTTCAAATGTGCCTTCTTTTTGGGCATCAGCTCCAGAGAAGGCCCCTTTTTCATAGCCAAAAAGTTCACTCTCAAGCAGTGTCTCAGGGATAGCACCGCTGTCTATAACAATAAAAGGCTTATCTTTCCTTGGGCTCTTTTGATGGATCATATTGGCAATAAGCTCTTTGCCGGTCCCGCTTCCTCCTTGAATTATCACAGTCATATTGGTCGGGGCAATTATATCTACCTGTTTTAAGATTTGTTTAATTTGAGAACTCACGCCCATGAATTCCTCTGTAGCAGTCTTTTCTCGCAATCTATTTCTCAGCCTTTCTACCTCCCTGCTCAAATATTGGGTCTTAAGGGCTTTTTTAATGGTAAGAACTAGCTCTTCAGTTTCAAAAGGCTTGGTAAGATAATCAGTTGCTCCCAACTTCATCGCCCTTACCGAGTCCCTTATATCTCCGGAGGCAGTGAGCATGATAACACTCAAATCCTTATCAATTTCTTTTATCTTCTCTAAAACCTTCATCCCGTCCATCCCCGGAAGTCTAATATCTAACAGGACTAGATTGACACTACCTTTTTTGACTTCTCTAAGTGCCTTTTGACCATCTTCAGTTACAATTGTCTCATAGCCTTTTTCTTTTAATATATTTGCAAGGATAAACTGCATATCTCTCTCGTCTTCAACAACCAGGATTTGTTTTTTCATCTTTTTTTCTTCAATGAAATATCAGGTCCTCATCTATTCAAACGAGAACTTTTTTTCACCCTTTTTCTAATTCATTGAAATACAATCATTTATAAGGCATCCGAATGGCGGCTTTTCTTTAGGTGCCATTTTAGCGAATAAATATAGCCACTAATATTCTTAAGATAAGGTTGGTTTTATTATAGTACTGAGCTTAAAAAGTTTCTCTTTAAAAAGCTTTAAGCAAGCATCTACGGCCCCAGGATCATAGAGGATACCCCTATTCTTTGAGATTTCCTTTAATGCCCTATTTATACCGAGAGCTGCTCTGTAAGGCCGGCGAGAGGCTATTGCCTCAATAACATCAGCAACTGCTAAGATTCTCGCTTCAAGAAGAATCTCTTTACCCTTTAAACCCGCGGGATATCCGGAACCATCCATTCTCTCGTGGTGTTGAAGTACGATTTGGGCCACCGGATAAGGAAATTCTACTGTCTTCAATATGTCATAACCGACCTGGGGGTGAGTTTCAATCATGCTGAAGTCGATTTCGGTTAACCGACCAGGCTTGCTGAGAATCTCACCAGGTACAATCATCTTACCGATATCATGAATAACTCCAGCCATGTGGAGTCCATCAAGCTGCTCTTTTGAAACCCCCATTTCTTCAGCTATAGCGCAGGCCAGATTGGTCACCCTTTTTTGATGACCTGCAGTATAAGGATCCCTCATTTCGACTGCTGAGGCCAGAGCACTGACCGTTTCCTCCAAGGCCCTTCGCAGTCTCTCGAAACTTTTTTTGCGTTCTTCCTCTGCCTGCTTGCGCTCGGTGATATCTCTTAGAATTCCTATTTCTTTTACTTCCCCATCTCTCCCCACATCTATCGTATTTGCCTCAACTACTTTCTCTTCCCCATCTTCTGATATTATTCTGAATTCATAGCTGCTTGACACTTGTTTTCCTTTTTTCCATGCCTCTTTCTTTTCCTTAATTAATTCTTTGTCATCTGGATGAACAATATCCCAGAAATTGAATTCCTTTTTGCATAACTCTTCTTTTTTCCAACCGGTAAGTTTTTCAAAAGCAGGATTGGCATATTGAAAACCATCTTGGGTGGCTATATAGATAGCATCATGTGCATTCTCTACCACGCCACGATATCTCTCCTCACTCTCTTTTAACATATTTCCCATTTTATACTTGTAAAGAGCCATCTCGATAGTTGTACGGAGCTCCCTATCCTCGAAAGGCTTGAGAATGTAGCCAAGGGGCTCGGTTACCTTTGCTTGCTCTAGTGTTTTATTGTCTGCATATGCAGTAAGATACACAATAGGAATATTGAAACGAGAGCTTATTATTGCAGCAGCTTCAATGCCATTCATTTCTCCTTCCAGAACAATGTCCATCAGCACTAAGTCAGGTTGAGCCTTTTCTGCTTTTTTTACGGCTTCCTCTCCAGAGAAAACTATTCCTGGAACTGCATATCCAAGGTTCTGCAATCTCATTTTTATATCCTCGGCAACAATTCGCTCATCTTCAACAACTAAGATATTCATCTTACCCATGGTCATAGTTCCTCCACGGAATGAAGATTTCAGATATTACAGTGACATCAGTCATAAGAAGTTCCAGGCTATTTTCTTAAGTCTAAAACTCTATGTATCTTGGCTCTTAAGACCACGTTTTCAACTGGCTTAACAATATAATCTTCACAGTATAAACCCGATGCTTTTATTTTTGCTTCATCTTCATCTTTAGCGGTAAACATAATAACCGGAATTCTCTGTGTTTTCTCATTTCCCTTTAACCTTTTCAATACTTCAAATCCGTCTATTCCTGGCATCATAATATCAAGAAGAATTAAATCCGGCTTTTCCTTGCGAGCGATCTGTATTCCCTTTTTTCCCTTGTTTGCAATAATAATCTCGTAGTTACTGATAGCCTCTAAATTTTGTTTCACAAAATAGCAAAAGTCTTCTTCGTCATCAATGATAAGGATTTTTTTATCCATTATTTAAAACCTCCTCTCAGGAAAGGGGCAATATAATCTTAGCAGTAGTCCCCTTTCTCTGTTTGCTATCTATTACTAAATCACCCTTGTGGTTGTTTGCAATCATCTTGGCCATAAATAATCCGAGGCCTATTCCTTTCTTGTCTCTTTTTGTTGTAAAAAATGGCTCGAAGAGTTTTCGTAAATTATCTTTTGAAATCCCCTCGCCCGTATCCATTATCTCGATTACACAGAGGTATTTATCAAGGGAAAATTCTGATTCTGCCATTTTGTATGTTTTGATCGTAATCTTTCCACCCTTGGGCATTGCTTCGATTGCATTCATCAAAAGATTGAAGAAAACCTGAAGCATTTGATCTTTGTCAACTTCTATATACAGTTCTTCTTTTGCAAAATGAGTTTCGACTTTTATATTTCTTAAAGGAACTCTGTATTTGAGTAAAGATAAGGTCTCGTTTACTAAATCATTCGGCTTTATCCTTTCGGTTTTTAGTTCGGACGGCCTGGCAAACTTTAAAAGGCCCTCTACAATAGTATTCGCTCTAAGTGTTGATTTCTTAATTTTATCTATTGTCGTTTTTATGTCCGCGTCGGTTTGAGATAATTTCATTTCTAAGAATTCTGATCCTCCAAGAATAACTCCTAACGGATTTTTTATCTCATGCGCTATTCCTGAGGAGAACCTCCCCAAAGCTGCCAGCTTTTCAGATTGTATTAATTCCTGCTGTGCTTTCTTTAACTTCCTCTCCATCGTGTGTTTGTAGAGAGCTATTTCTATAATGGAGTGTAGTTCTCTATCTTCGAAGGGTTTAATGATATACCCAAATGGCTCAGTTATCTTTGCCCGCTCAAGTGTTTTATTGTCTGCATATGCTGTAAGATAAACAATAGGAATATTGAAACGAGAGCTTATTATCGAAGCAGCTTCAATGCCACTCATTTTCTTCTCGAGAACAATGTCCATCAGCACTAAATCAGGCTGCATATTTTCTGCTTTTTTTACGGCTTCTTCTCCAGAGAAAGCTATTCCAGGAACTGCATATCCAAGCTTCTCCAGTCTCATTTTTATATCCTCGGCAACAATTCTTTCATCTTCAACAACCAGAATCTGTTTTTTCTTCATCGTTTTGGTCTAAATATAATGTGAAAACTGGTTCCCTTAGTTCTATCCAGTTTGATCTTACCGTGAAGCTGATCCTCAGCCAAAATGGTAACCAGAAGCAAACCCAGTGACTCTGTGTCTCTGAAATCTACCTCCTTTGGTATGCCAACTCCATTATCGCTGATAACGAGTTCAATCTCATTTTTATTTAAAGGATGTCCGGCGATTTCAATTTCACCTTTTTTGCCTCCTGGAAAACCGTGTTTTAAAGAATTTGAGACAAGCTCGTTGATAATTAAACTGCAGGGAACTGCCGTATTAATATCCAGGAAAACATCTTTGATATCTATATTAAGTTTAATGACATCCGGGTTAATTCCATATGAGCTGAGCAAATGTCCTGTCAGGCTTTGAGTATATTCAGCAAAGTCAACTCTGGCCAAATCTTTGGATTGGTACAATCTTTCGTGGATGATTGCCATAGACCTGACACGGTTCTGGCTGCTTTTGAATATCTCAAACGCTTGTTTATCCTTGATATGTCTGGATTGAAGGCTGAAAAGACTGGAAATGAGTTGCATATTATTTTTAACCCGATGATGAACTTCTTGCAGTAATAATTCCTTCTCCTGGAGCGATGCCTTGATCTGCTCCTCTGCCTTCTTGCGCTCGGTTATGTCTCTAAAGATGCCCATCAGATATGCTTTTCCACCCAATTTTATTGGAGACGAGTTGATATCAGCATAAAAAACGCTGCCGTTTTTTCTTTTCACTGGAATATCTCTGGCCAGCGTATACTCCCCCTTCGCTTGCTTCTCAAATTGCTTCACAACATAAGCCAAGTCTTTCTTGGGATGTATTTCCATGACTCCAAGATTTTTAATTTCTTCCAGACTATACCCCAGCATTTGGCAAATCATTTTATTGCCGGTAAAAAATTTTTTGTCTTTCATATCCGCCAGAAGCATCCCGTCATTTACACTTTCAAAAATAGTCCTAAATCTATATTCGGATTCTCTCAGCCCCTCCTCTGCCCGCTTGTGCTCCTCCTCCAGTTCTATATGGTTCAGGGCGTAAGCGATATCACCGGTAATTTCCTCAAATAAAGAACGTTCCTCCTTTTCTGAAATATGATCAAGGGGGAAGTGAATCGTCAATGTCCCGTAAATCTTTCCTTTATGTTCCAACCGAGAGCTATACACTCCCTTTTTTTTGTAGATGTTTGCCAAAGGGCAGTCGCCGCAGGCAGAAGCTGGATCCTTTATGGTCAAGACGCCTGGCTTCGCTAACACCGTTCGCATGCATTCTGGAAACTCCCCATGCTTTAACCTCTCGACCAAGGGTAAAAAAGCTTTGCCCAAACCGGCCTCAGCCGCAGTCACCAGCCTGCGGGACTCATCTACGAGAGCGATCCACGCGCTGTTAAAGCCGCGATTCTTGATGAGATTCCTGCAGGCAGCCTGAATCAAACGGTCTCGGTTTTTTTCTCTGATGATGAGTTGGTTGACACTGCGGATGGCGCGCAGCACAAGGTTGAGGTGTTCTATTCTCTTCTCTGCCTTACTGCGCACGGTGATTTCTTTTTCTAGGTCCAGCATCTTCTTCTCCAGCTTATTAACCAGCCGCTCGCTGTAGAGCTTGAAGACCTCTTCCTCTTCTTCAAAAACCGGCTTCTTGGGCTCAAATTTGCCCTTATCCACATCTCCAATCACGCCTTGAATGATCTTTAGGAACTCATCCGGCTCAGCGGGCTTCAGGATGTATTTGTCCGCTCCCAGCCTTAAGGCGAGTTTTTCATCTCTTTCATCTTTATAGGTGGCTGTGTAAAAAATAAAAGGGATATTCTTCAGTTCGTCTTTTCCCTTCACCTCCTTGCAAAGCTTAAAGCCATCCATTATTGGCATGAGGACATCGGAAACGATAATGTCAATGCTTTCAGTGCGGAGCTTTTCAAGGGCTTCTGCGCCGTTTCCAGCCAATACGACCTCGTAACCGCCTCCTTTCAGCAAAGCCTCCAATAGATAAAGGCTTTCTTTATTATCGTCCACTATAAGGATTCTCATTTTCTCCTCCTTGTTCAAGCTACTTAGGACATGCTCTTAACTTACTTCTTTATGCACGCTATTAGAGATAGGTCGCCTTTAGGCTTCCGTAAATTATCCTTGTTGTCTGAGGAAAACCTCTTTTTACTCCTCATATGAATAGTTAAATAAGATATCTCTTCTCTCATCTAATCTCTAACGGGGTATATACTTTTCTATCTCAGCGATGAAATTCTCGGGATTGATGGGCTTTTCGATGTAGCCGTTGCAGCCAGCATCCAGGGCCTTCTCCCTGTCGCCCGTCATGGCATAGGACGTTAGAGCGACAATGGGGATGTCACTTCCTGCCTCGGATGCCCTTATCCTTTTCGTGGCCTCCAGACCATTGATATCAGGGAGTTGAATATCCATGATCACCAAATCCGGCTTCTCTTTTACTGCCAATTCCACGCCCTTAGCACCGTCTCTCGCCTCGATCACCTCGTACCCGCTTTTCTTAAGCATGAACCTGATTAAATAGAGATTGGTCTCGTTATCCTCAACCACCAGAATCTTTTTCATCCCGTTAGACCTCCTCTTAAAAGATTTTTTATATAAAACTTGCCAGTTCTCTTGCTTATCAAGACATATGTATAATACCAAAGGGGTCTAACGGGATTCATGTCTTTACCTCTTTAAATTCCAATGGCAATGTGAGAGTGAACTTGCTACCCCTTCCAAACTCGCTTTCTGCTGATATCTCACCTCCGAGGAGGTCAGCTATCTTTTTCGAGAGATAAAGCCCGAGCCCCGTACCCTCCTTCAGCATATCCTTGGTATAAATTCTGCTGAATGCTTTAAACAGTTTGTCCATGGCCTTTTCTTCTATTCCGATGCCGGTATCCCTGACCGAGATCTCTACCCCCTCGTCTTTTTTCACTGCCTTTATCTCTATCTTCCCCCTATCCGTAAACTTTACTGCATTACTCACAAGATTCATGGTGACCTGTTTTGTCCTTCGCTCGTCGCTCTTGATTACCAATACCTCAGGCATTTCGAGAGACAGTTTAAGACCCTTCTCATCTACAGAAACTTTAAATGAGTCATTCACCTCCTGGATAAGATCCGACAGATTGAAATCCTCAATGACTAGTTCTATCTGGTCTGCCTCTATCTTACTCACGTCGATTACGTCGTTTATCAATGCTAAGAGATGATTGGCGCTGTTTTTCACCAGTGCAAGCTGCTTTCTCTGCTCCTCATTTATCTCTCCACTCATGCCCTGCAGGATTATGCCCGTGAAGCCGATTATTGAGTTAAGAGGGGTGCGAAGCTCGTGGGACATGGATGCGATAAACATTGATTTAAGGCGGTCCAGTTCTTTAAGTCGGATGTTTGCTTCAGCCAACTCTTTTGATCGTTCTTCCA
>DAOUYU010000033.1 GCA_030673995.1 Candidatus Aminicenantota bacterium | reverse complement strand
ATATGCTGCTAAACGGTCTTTCACACAATCAGTCACGGATAAGAGTTTTAAAGTACGGCCTTCCTTTTTTATCTCTGAAATTTCTTTTACAGGTTCTTTCCCCACTGATAGTGGTGGAGAGACAAAATCTAAAAAATATTCCGTATCTTTGTGTTTAAAGTATCTGTCCTCTTCATAGAATCCAATCTCTAGTAAAATGTTTTTTACTTTTTTCTGGTCATCAGATGAAATGAGCACAAAATCCAAGTCGTAGGAAATATATTTATTGTTTGTGTAAATTGAAACACAGGCCCCGCCTGAAAGAACCGTATCGATACCATTCTTGGATAAGAAGTCGGAAATGAAGATAGCAAAATCTTTTAATGAAAGACCTTTTATTTGCATGTGTTTTTATCTTAATAAGGTTTCCCGGTCCGTCGGGGCCTTAATCTGGGCGTATAAAGCTTCTCTTTTTCTTCTTTGGAAACAAAATCCAATGCTTTTTCAAGAATTGCTACTAATTCTTTATTGAATGGGTACCTGGGATTTATTCCAAATAATCTGACTTTTCCTTTGAGTCTGCTGTAAAGAATTCCATCTCTTTCCATATTCAACAACTGATTTTGAACAGCATTTAGATAAAATTTGAACGCTTTAGCAATTTCTGTTGGATATGCTTCTCTATTTGAGTAAAGATATAAAAGAATTTTTCCTTTTTTTTCAGATCCAAATAGAGGCTTAAACATTACTAATTTAAACACCAATTAATTTGGTTATATAACCAATTATTTTGTTTATAACATTAACATGGAATTTTGTCAATAGATTGGATAGAGTGGATAAACAAGCTGGATAAACATGGATAAACAAGCTTTTGACTCTGCTCTTTTGCTGTGGTATAAAGCAAAAAAATAGTTACAATGGTATAATTTGTAAGGTAGAATCATGCAGGGGGGAAAAGTGAACAAGATCAGGGAAAAAAATGAAAGGTGTTGGGCTTCTCAATTTCTGCGGAATTTCGCCGGGAATACTTTTTTTGTTTTTCTTTTCTTAAGTATTCTTTTAGTTAGTGCACATAATGCTTTTTCAAATGAAAAGACAAATTTACGTATTCTTACAATCAATGTCTGGTCTGGCCTGGACTATAAGGGAACCTTTCGAATGGGTGAATACGAATCTGCCGAGCGGCGGAATTTGCGGTATCAAGCTCTTCTCACCCAGATTAGAAAAATCGATCCTGACGTAATTTTTGTTCAAGAGGCAAACCCGGTCGCAAGATATTCAGCCAAACTCGCAAAATCGATCGGCTTTGATAGGATACACCAAGTGTGTATTGCAGGGATTAAATTCGGACCTATAGGAATTCCCACAAACTTTAAGGAAGGGACGGCCATTCTTGCCCGGCGTTCACTCAACCTCAAAAAAGAGGATGTGTGGAAACTCTCAGGTTCGTTTGGCCTTTATGGTGACGCGATCACGTTTCATTTTGATGAATCCATATTTGCTGTTGTAGGAAAAATAATTTTTCACGATACCCCCGTTTATCTTGTGAATATTCATCTTGTTTCCACTCCTCCGAAAGATTCTTACCTGGCCAGTCAGTTTAAAAATCTTGTTGAAGAAAACAAGATAAGCAAGAATGAGTATACGGAGGCGATACAGAGCTGGGAAAAAAGGATGAAAAGGCAGGCAGATGAAACAAAAAAGTTAGTGAAGTTTCTTTCAAAGCTTCCACCCGGATCACCTGTTATCGCTGCAGGTGATTTTAATGCTACCCCAAACTCTCCGGCAATACAGTTGTTTCAATCATCCGGGTTTTTTGACGTCTTTCCATCGACAAGCTCTCACCGCCTTTACAGCTGGGATCCTGCTGATAACATGAACATTTCATTCTCTTTAAGGCCTACAAATGCCAAAGGTATTTCCTGGGAAGGATATGACCTTTTGAGTTCAATGGGAGCAAAGACAGCAAGACGCATCGATTATATATTTCTCAGCCACCACTTTGACTCAAAGTGTGTCGATTTTTGTAATATTGTCCTTGATTCTTCGCTGAATGGAGTTCAGGCCTCAGACCATTATGGCGTTTTAGCCGAGATCGATCTGGAAGGTGTCCTTAAAACATCCCCTAAAGAATTTGCTGGTGTGACTCCTCTTGTCAAAGCAAAACTGGATTTTCTGCCAATCCTTATGTACGACACAAATGTCGGTTTTGGGTATGGGGCAAAGATGTTTTACTTAAACCCGCTGAATATGAACGAGTCGTTTGATCTGGTGGTTTTTAACAGTACAAAAGGAGAGCGTTGGTACCGGTTCATCTTTTCCTTGCCTGATTTTGAACGGCGGCAGGGAAAAATCTATCCGATAGCGTTTGATCTATTGCTTGATTACGACAAGTGGATTAAAAACAGTTTCTTCGGGATTGGAAACAATTCGAAATTTGAGGACAGAGAATATTATACCAAAGAGCCTGTTGAATTACGCCTGACTTTAAGCAGAGGTTTTTCGCCATATCTGGTGGGCCAGATTGGAACAAGCTATAAAACGATCAGGAATTTCAACTTTGAGAAAAACAACGGTCTTGCCGTTCTCGAACCCGAACTCAACAGGGAGCGTGTCAATGTGGCCTCTCTTTTTACAAACTTGAGATATGATACAAGAAACAGTTTTATAAATCCCTCGAACGGACTTGTCCTTCAGGGAGAAGCCGAGTTCGCACCAAAGACAGGCCTGAACAATGTAAATTTTACAAAGCTGACTTTCTGGTTCCAACATTATTATACGCTGTTCTACCCGAAGACAGTGCTGGCGTGGCGAGTGGGATTGCAGAATTTAATCGGAGACAACCTCCCTGTCCAAGTTCTTCTGCCCATTGGCGGGAGCAGAACTCTCCGCGGCTATCCGCAGGACCGTTTTCTAGGAAAAACTTCTGCAGTTGTCAACGCAGAACTCCGCTTTCCTCTTTTTTGGCGTTTTGGAGGTGTTGTTGGCTATGACGCAGGAAAAATGTGGAGTTCTCTCAAAAAAGCAGACCTCAACCTCAGCAGTTGGGCGACGAATCCGATGATAGGATTAAGATTTTATATGGATACTTTTGTTGTGAGGGTGGATATGGGATTCGGAAAAGATACGACCGGATTCTTCTTTAATTTTGAGCACATATTTTAGCCTGGATTATTCATAAAAACTGCCGACACCAATAATCAATATCTATGAAATAAGCACATTATTTTGTTTTTTCAGTATATCAAGGGGATTGCCTTTTTTTTAGTTCCTCTTTTTTCTGTCGGCATTTTTTATGAATAATCCAGGTATTAGAAGAAATACTTAAATCCTAAACCCAGCATAAAAGAATTTAAATTTATATCTTCTATCTCTATATCCTCGCCAGCTCCATTAAAAGTAAAGAGCCCGCTTGTCTTCACTATGCAGTACCTCATATCAAGGTTTGCAGCTATATTCTCACTAAAGAAATAATCTACCCCACCTCCAAAATGAAATCCCAAGGCATTTCTTACTTTCTCATCTCTTTCTGGAACCTTTACTCCTTCAAATAAATAACTATTTAAATAATAACCAATGCCTCCACCAGCATAAGGAATAAGCTGATCCTTTAGGGGAAAACGGCCTTGAACACTCAACTGAATGGGCAAAACCCTCAACTTTCCCTCGCCCAATTTTTCTGGATTGTCTGCCACACTGCTTCGGAAAGCCTGAATCACAAACTCAAGATTGACTCTGTCGCTAATTTTATAATGGAAAATCCCACCGAATTTAATCCCACTGCCATAATCCTTTTCTGAGGGCAAAGCTAATCCCACCCCTACACCAGCCCTGTATTTATAAATAAAGTCCGAATGCGTTCTCTCCAAAATCTTATCCTCTGAAACAGGAACATCTTTTCCTACCTCATCAACAATGCTCTGATGGATATATCCAGGGAGGGAATATCCTTCGAGTTTTAAGGGTAAACGAACACGATACCACTCCCCCTCTTTTCGCTCCACCAGGAGAATTCTTCCCCTCCTCACCTGAGCGACGATATCGCTCCTGAGACTGGGTTTTTCCCTTACGTTTGCTCTCCTTACTCTAATCCTGACTTTTATGTCTTCGGCCTGGCTTATTCCAACAGCAGATAGAAACATAAAAATTCCTAAGACCAACGCCAAATTTTTTCTTTTAAAAAATTTTTCCAGAAACATCGAATTCTCCTTTTTCCGGTGGGTCATATCCTTGATAATGTTTTGGGATCTCTTTCTAAAACACCAGGCTCTGTTTTTCGACATGAATTTATAGCATAAAATTAAATAAAGAGCCAGTCCATTAAAAATGACACATAAAAAAATAAACATATCACTGCACCCTGTCACTTTGGGACAAAGCCAAAAGAAAAAAAAGAGAACAGCTTTCCTCTTTGTAAAAATAAAACAAGTATCACGAGTAGAAAATATATAACGGCAAGGAAAAGAAAGGCTGCTTGTTTTTCCTTGGCGAGTTGATATATTTTCCCTTCTCCGGGCTCGGGAAGAGGAACAGGATCCCATACAAGACCATATTTCCGCACAAGTCCTTTGATATAGAGGAGATGAATCACCGGGACTTTTCGAGCAGCCATCTCATAAAGAATTCCTCTTTTTTCCACTGGCGGAAACGTCTTGATTTTAGAAAGACCTGGTTTTAGCTTTAAGACCTGCGCATCTTCTCCCATGTTTGACCAGCTTCCTCCCACGTTGACAAAGGCTTTGATCTTATCATGCCCTGCTTTCTCTTCATAGAGGCACATTTTCGCCTCGACATTCCTTCTCAAGTCAGGCTCACGAAAAAAATATATTCCACTCTCTATGATATCTTTCTCGAGTAAGGAGCGCCCCTCGAAGCTCATGTCTTCTCCTGTATCTTTCTCTCCTCCTAAAGAAAGCCCAATCGGTTTGGCAGTAAGTGTCCCTGCATCTAAAAGGCAATTCTGTATGTGAAGCCAATGAAAAGCAGGCATGTTGGCTCCCCACTGAGATGATCCAAGAGAACAAATGACAAGAGGTCTTAAATCCATGGCCTTCGCTGCTGAAAACACAGCCAGAATCAAGGCAGGAAAAGAACCTGAAGCTCCCACTGCGATCGCATCTCCTTTTTTTACTCCTGCCTCTTTCATCAAGAAGACAACGAGAGCAGCAAAATTGGGATCGACAGTGGTTCTTTTCGCTTCAAGGCTCCCGATGGATGTTGTAATAGGAGAAAATTCAAGGCCGATGAGGCCTGTCTGGTTTAAATCACTCTTTCTGTCAGGAATAATCCCATTCGCCTTCTGAAATTTTTTTATAATGTTCGATGCTTCGGCCATGATTTCAGAAGCACGGAGCATCTCTCCTTTTACGGCATCTCCCTTTCCTAAAGGAACCAACTTAGCCAGCCCAAAAAACAATAAACTCAAGGCAAAAAGAACAAGGATTACAGTCTGGTTCTTTCCATCTTCTTTTGGAATATTTCTTGAAAAAAAGGGGACAGGCAACTTTTTCTTCTTTAATTCTAGCTTATTGAGGTCTATATCCCTTTTTTTCAGAAAAAGTAGCCTGTCCCCTTTTTTTCTGTCCCCTTTTTTCCATGTCCCTGTTTCTTCCTGTTCGTCCATTTGCCTTTTTTTTCTTTTTTTCATTTACTCTCTACTTCCAGAGCCAGAATATTAAATGTCAATGCGGGCGAAGCGCTGCAATCCCACAATGTATGGATTGCTACCTCTCGCTGCTCTTCACAATGACAATATAAATCATTAAGTCACTAAGGCTATAGTCAAAGCCACATAAGCACTCGTACAAGAAAATAAGTCAAAATGGAGACAAAAAACATGGAAGCCAATGTCGGAACAAATTTCTGTTTTTCCAGGTTATTTGCCAGAAGACCCGGAATAAGCCATCCGATTGCTCGCAGTTCCAAAGGAGAAGAGAAAAAATGGGGTAATGAAAGAAACCAGAGCTGTGTCCATAGGCTTCCAAGAAGAACAAGCATAACAAATCTTCTCTTACCAAAGAGAATGAGAAAACGAGACAAAATTTTATATGTGAAAAGACTTAAAACGGCGATAAGAATCGTGGCCAGTACTCTAAGCGGCTGGTCAAGATAAAGAGCCATATAAGCAGGGACAATAATCCCTCCAGGGTAAATATCCATAAGCTCTACATAAAGGAAAGCAAGGATAAGTCCGATAAAAACCGTCTCAAAAATCATGGGGCCTTCCAATATTCTCCCAATATTTAACAAGCTCTTCCCCGATACCTCCCATATTCCCCAGTCCCACCAAAACTTTCTCTTCTTCCAACATTCCTGAAATCTCCTCCATGATTTTTTGAGGATTATTATTTTTAAGGACAAAAACCTTCATTTTTCTATTCAATCTCAACTTGCTTTTCAGGGTTCGCGCATGGTCTCCGATGAAGAGAAACTTTCGAAACTCAGGAAAAGCACCTTCTTGAAGAGCCTTTAACCACTGGAGTGTTCTGTCTCCTCTATCTCGCCTGAGGCTGAGAAGGCAGATTATTTTACTTGCCCTTAAGGACCTCATTTTTTTGAGCCTGGATAATACATACCGAGTCGATTCCGGGTCATTGGCAGCAAAGGCGCTAACCAGGTAAAAGTGTCGGGGCGGCTTACCCAAATCTGCTGTCCAGATTTTGAGGCTGCCAAAATCAGGTTTGAGCTTCTCCATCCCACGAAGAGCAACATGCTTATCTATTCCCAAAAATTCAGCCACAGTCAGAGACAGTCGAATATTTTCTTCAAATTCATAAAAGGGAAATTCTTGCTTAAACAGGAGATGCTCTGCTAAATAATCCCCGCGTACCTGGATGAGTCTGGAGTTTAAGCTCTCTGCTCTCTCTTGAAATACAGGGAAAAATTCGTCTTGATGGAGAAAAACGGTGATGTTCCGAGTTATTGAAGTGGCAAGACAGCAGGCTACAGTTTCTCTCGCAGTACCCATTTGAGCCAGATGGTCGGGACGGACATTGGTTATGACCAGAATATGAGGCTTAAACATCTGAACTGACTCGATGAAGCTGCGCTCAGGATGGACACCCATCAATTCCGAAACTAGAGCCTGAACTTTAAGCTTGACACCTATCTTCAGGATTTTCTTCCCTTCCAGGATAGAGGGAGAACCTCTGCGCTTAATCTCTTTCTCTTCGCCGCCGGGAAAGATGATGATGGGCTTTGAACCTGTCGTTTTGGCCAGTACGGAGTATCCTGCCTCTCTCAAGCAAGCTGCTATGAGTCTTGTCACACTCGATTTTCCTCTTGTCCCTGTCACACATATTCTAAGGGGAAGGGCTCGAATTCTTCGAGAAAGACTGATCCTCTCAACCAGTAAATAAATAATAACAAGGGAAGCACTCAATATAAGGACTAAAAGCTCTCTAATGAAAACACTCCTTTAACCTGAATTATTCATAAAATATGCCGACACTTTCATTTATTTTCAATAATATTAACATTATTTCCTGGTTTTCAGTAAAATAAAGACTATCACTTTGTTAGTTGTATAATTTCTATCAAATGTCGGCATTTTTTACCCTTCGGGCGAGCCGACCTCACTGCATCGGCTTCGTTGCAGCCCATTCGCGGTAGTTCACGACAGCTTCATGGGCTGCGGCCTCGCCGCTACGGCAATCTCGACTCGTGAATAATCCAGACTCCCTGAATTATTCATAAAATATGCCGACACCTTCATTTATTTTCAATAATATTAAGCCTTCATATTATAGTCAAATATGTAAAAAAAAAGAAAACAGTATTTGTTATTTAGCCTGAATTATTCGAGTTTCTGTTCAATTCTTTCGCCTTCGCAGTGTAAATCTGATACAATGAAACACTAAACTGGAGCATTTTGTGTATTTGACCATAAATAGTGCTTGTGATATAAAATGCGCAGGGCAAATCGATTAATTTTATGTACAAAGTAGAAAAATTTGTTTCCGCACAAAAAAAATAAATTTCTATTTCTTTGGTTAAATCTTCCTAAATATCATGCACTCTGAAACAACAAGCAAGAAACTCCAGAGCCTCCTCTATATGGATGACCTCACACAAATATTCAACCGGCGGTATTTGAGCGAACAGGTTCCTCAACAGCTAGTGCAGGCTAAAAAGAAGGATCAAACCATCGCCTTCTTCATGATCGACATGGATGATTTCAAAGGCATCAACGATACCTACGGACACCAGGCAGGCGATGATGCGTTAGTGCATTTCTCCAGAATTCTTGTGGAAAATATCCATCCCGAAGGGACTGCTATCCGTTATGCGGGGGATGAGTTTGTTCTTCTCGTTCCAGGACTGGGCAAACACAAAGCCAGGGACCTGGGGACCGAGATTCAGAAAAAGACAACAAAGTCGCCCCTCAAATTTGGAGACAAACAACTCACACTTAGTTGCAGCGCAGGAGTTTCCCTGTTTCCCAAGGACGGGAAAACATGGAAAACACTCTTTAAAAAAGCCGACGAAGCGCTCTATGCAGCAAAACAGTGGGGAAGAGGCCGGATCATTCCTTACCCTGATGCTGGCAAGTTTATGACTCCAGCTAAGCTTGATTCAATCCTTGCAGCCCCCCCGATCGTCGGCAGAGATGAAATTGTTCAATTCTTGGATAAGCAATTCTCTAAAAAAGGAAATTCTTCCATTTTCCCTGTGTTTCTCGGTGGCGATGGAACAGGAAAAACAAGGCTTATAAAATATGTCGAAGAAATCGCCAGAGAAAAAGTCGCCTTTATTCTGCTGGCAAGGGGTTACCCTTATTGGCAGACCGAAAAGTATGGCTCCATATTTGCAGCCCTGGGAAGTCTTTTCGAGAATGACCAGCAAATTTCTGACTATGTTTTCTCCAAACTCGACGATAAGGATAAACTCATTCTCAAGCCAAACCTTTATCCCTGGGAAGTCAAAGAGGTAAAGGCAGAAAAAGAAGACATGGAATCTGACAGATCAGCTCTTTTTGCAGCTTTGACTCAAACCTTTTTTATCCTCCGTGAAATAGGCGATGGAGTCGTGCTGCTCGATGATGCAGACCAAATCGATCTTCCCTCATTGCAGTTATTAGACTCTCAGTTCAAGGCAGAGAATGATAACAGGCTGTTCTTTGTTTCTTCGGTCAACAGTCCAGAGTTGGCCTCTGGAGAGGAGAATATGATGCTCCTTCTTGACTCGATGCCGGAGGTAATAAGCAACAGTGAGGTCAAAAAATATGAGCTTAATCCTTTGAATCTTGAACACATTAATATACTCTCAACAAAAATTTTTGACGGAAAGACGCTGACCACTGAATCCACAGAAGCCCTGTTGCGTAACTCTGCTGGAAACCCGCTGTTTATTGTAGAGACCTTATCTTACCTCCTTCAGAAAGGCAAGATTGAAGCCAGAGGATATGAATGGAATCTATCCTCGGTAAAACCTGAGGATATACCGTTAAGCCTCCGCGATCTGATCGAGCAAAGGCTGATGCTTATGGATAAGGAAGCGATCAATACTCTCAAGCTGGCTTCTATTCTCGGTGAGAAGATCAATCCACAGCAGCTTGCAGAAATGTCGAAGCTTAAGGTACAACAAGTTTTGAACATTCTCAGCAAAGCACGAAGATTGCTTATTATTGAGGAGACTCCGATTCCAGATGAATTCATCTTTGCTCACCGAATGGGCCGTTCCGTTTTATATTCTCTCATGAGTGAAAAGGAACGAAAAAACTACCATAATCTAGCGGCGGAGATAGAGAAGAAATATGCTTCTGGTTCTCTTGAAAGGATTGTTGGGAGGCTGGCTTACCACCTCCAGAATGCAGGTCAAATGGGAAGGGCAACAGAGATGTTTTCTGTTATGAGAAACCAAATGGAGGAAGTTTACCTTTCCAAAGGATCCAGAGAGGCTCTGCAAAAGAAACTATACATTGAATCGGTGGCAAAAGAGTCGCCCCTTAAGGATGAAGATCTAGCCACCGCCCAAAAATTCGCAGCAGCGCTCAGGATGGCCATGCAAAACCTGCGTCTTTTTCCGAAGGAGAACCTCAATGTCATGAATGCTGTAAAGCGATTCATGAATCTTCTGAATTCATTTCTTGCAGCTAAGACGGAAGCACTTTCCGTTTCATTGACACCGGAAACAATGCTTTTAAACGGCCAGCCTGTGCCGGCAAAACTTATAGATCCCCAATTAAGGAGCGACCTGTATACGACTCTCAGCAATTACGGACTGCAGGGGATATTGTTCCTTCGAGGAGTAAGCCAGGATGAACTCGTGCGATTTTTGGAGATATTCACCAAGAGCCACGAAGAGGTGATCAATCGGTGGGATGAGCTGGTTAAGCAGCTCGAATTATCAAACATACTTCCTGACAGAAAAGTGTTTGTGGCGGTTGGAGAACGAAAAGTCTTTCTCGATAGTCAGGAAGTGCTTGCGCGGGGTGCCCAGAAAGAGGACCATGGCACTCAGGCTCAAGCTGATCCAGATGCGCAACGGATTACCGACGAACAGTTAGAGCAATTGCGTAACATTGTGACCAAATTTGGAAAGGAAAAAGAAGATCTGCTCTCGGCCATAAAATCAACAAATGTTGGCCAACAGGATTTCCAAAGACTTATAGATCTTATGGACAAAACAGACATGGCCAAGTTGGAAAAAGCTGTTCTGGAACCTGGAAGATCAATGCCTCAAGTCGATAGAATCCCTGACAAGAAGGACCGATACGTAGATGTCCTGCCTGATTTACAGGTTGTAGAAAAAGCAGAAGAGGAAATATCTCTGGCTTTAGAGGATCTCAATTCTCAAGACTCCGAAACGCGAGCCAAAGCAGCGGCATGGCTGATGAATCAGGAACCAAAAAAACTTGCTGATGCTGGATTGAATGCAATCATTTCTAGTATGCCATTTCGGACAAGACTTCTTGTCGCAGCAATTATCAGGAAGGCGGGATTATTAGCTGTGGAGGCATTTTTAGAAAAAATACATTCTGGAATGTCTTCTACACCGCTTTCTAAAGTGATCAAAGTGGCCGATATGTTTATAGAGAGCCCTAAGCTCATTCCTGTGCTGCGCGAAATAGTTCTTCTGGGGCCAGAAGAGACTGTCTTTCCTGCCGTTGAAGTCTTAAAACAAATTCCCGGAAAAGAAGTTAACTCCGTCCTTCTGGAATTATTCGATCAAATCAAGGGAAAAGCCAAGCAGGATATTCTCACCATATTCGCAGATCGAAAGATGACTGAGGCTGTCCCCACTCTTTTGAAAATGATAAAGCCAAAGAAGATCTGGAAAAAAGAAGAGAGTATTTCGCTGCAAGCGCATACATGCAGAACTCTAGGGATTATCGGTTCACAAATCGCTATCGAGAGCCTTATTGCTGTTGTTAGCCCGGCTGGACAAGGAGTTTTTACAAGAGCCAAGCCTAATTCTGTTCGAGTGGCTGCAACCTGGGCCTTAAAAAAGTTACCTAAGAATAAGAAGACTAAAGAGATTCTCGCTGAACTGAAAAATGATAAATCACCTCTTGTCAGGAAGGCTGTTACTCTTTAGTGATGAGCTTATCCTATTCTCAGCTCCTGTGGCGGACCAGATGCCTTATCCCTTCCAGAAGCATGTTCACATGCTTCAAAGAAACATAAATGTGGGTTGATACCCTTATGCCGTATGTTCCGACTTTCTTATTCCCGATGGTTCTGACAACAATATTATATTTTTCCCTGACATAATTGACCACTTTCCGGGGCTCAACTCCTTTGATGGAAAAAGCAGTCAGTCCTCCACTGATGTAAGGATCACGTGATGTGTGTAACTTCACTCCAGAAATCTTCTCAAGCTCTTTTTTCAAATAGCCGGCAAGCGTTTTAATCCGTCTCTCTATCCTCTCCCTGCCCACAACATTCTGGAAGTCTACTGCCTCTCCCAATGCAATGGTCAGGGCATCAGCCCTCTGGCCAAGAGTTTCGAATTTTCTCGCGTTTTCGTGCCGGTCCCAGCCTCCTGATGCAATAGTCGGCCAGAGCTTCTCCTGAACTTCTTTCC
>DAOUYU010000080.1 GCA_030673995.1 Candidatus Aminicenantota bacterium | reverse complement strand
CCTGGACGGATTCTGAGCTTAATCTGTGAAGACCTGGTTGAAAAAGAAAAGCCAGTAATAAAATGAGCGGAAAGATTTTCTTTTTCATCGGAACCTCCTTGGACAGAATGATCTGTTTTCAGTATTAAATTAAAGCTGTGAATAAGATTCCGTCAAGATTACCTCATGAAATTTCATAATAAACCGTTTATTTTCGCATCTTTTCGCTTTTTGCTTGATGCATCACGCTGACATTTTTTTATATCACAGAGAAATGAGATAATCAATTCAACTCAAAAATTTATTCTGGATTCCCGCTTCCGCAGGAATGACAAACACTCACAAGCTAATGTTTTGACAAAGATTTTTATTCGAGGATATAATCAGGTAAGTCATAATGAGTAAAATCATAAGCGAAGGTATTCTTTTTTAGGAGGGATCATGAAAAAATCCGGAAAATTCGCTTTTGGCCTTATTTTCACAGGGGTTTTTATTTTAAGTTTTTTAAACAGTTCCTGCATGAAAAAGCCCCCTGCGGACCTTGTTTTGCTAAACGGCGCCATCTTTACAGTCGATGCGGATAATCCCATGGCAAGGGCATTGGTTATCACGGGAAATAAAATCACTAAAGTCTGTACAAAAGACAGTGAAGCAGAAAGATACGTCGGTGATGAAACCCGGGTAATTGATTTAGGCGGGACATTTGTCACGCCTGGAATTATCGATGGCCATGTTCATTTTAACATGGCTGGAGGGTTGATCAATGATGCGAATCTGATGACTGTTTCCGGTGAGAAAGGATTGAGGGAAGAGATCCGGAGAGTTGTCGATATACTGGATGATGGAGAATGGATAACAAGAGGCCTCTGGGGGGCCTACGAGCAGTGGGCTTTTGCTGATGCCGGGGAAGAAAAATCAGAGAATAAGAAGACGTGGCGGCCGAACCGTTCCATGATAGATGAATTAACGCCGAACAATCCCTGCTTCCTCTGTCGCTTTGATTATAGGGAGTGGCTGGCCAATACTGCTGCTCTTAATGCGGCAGGCCTGGAAAAGGGTGGAGTCAAAGGCTTGGAAATAGGCAGTGATGGTAAGCCGACCGGAATAATCTTCCCCCAGTCTCCTGCATTTGACAGGATGAGTAAAACAATAAAGCCAAAGTCTCATAAGAGGTTGCTGGATGAGAACCGTGCTGCTCTCCGGGCACTGCGTGAGGCCGGCATCGTGGAGATTCATGATATTGCCCGCCCCGATCAAACACAGCGCTTCATCGAACTTCAGGAGAGCGGGGAATTGACCTGTCGTGTCTGGCTGAGACCGGACCTCTCCCGCGGAGCCGAGCTGAAGAAGAAAGGTCTGACGATAGGGCTTCATCCGAAGACCAAAGAGAAGGATATGTGGCTGCGCTACGGAGCCTTGAAAGGTTACATTGACGGCATCATGGGAACCCACGGCGCTCTTTTCTTTAAACCTTATGATGACCAGCCGGACAATTACGGCCACTGGCGCCGCCATACTTCTGATGACCGGGAGCGCAAAGTGAGGAACATGGAGAAAATGTACAGTCTCATCAAGGTGGGTCTGGGCGCTGGTTTTGTCCCCAATGTTCATGCCATCGGAACAAGGGGCGTGGCAGAGATGCTTGACCTCTATGAAAGGTTGAAAAATGAAGGCGTTGATCTAAAGGGCTTCAGGGTCATCCATGCCCAGGTTATCAGACCTCAGGATTTTCCGAGATTCAAGGCCCTGAATGTCATAGCCGAAGTGAATCCCTACCATATCTCTGATGATATGCGCTGGATGGAGGAGAGGATTGGCCATGAGCGCTGCAAGGGGGCTTATGCCTTTAAATCACTCCTGGATAATGGAGCCATGCTGAGCTTTGGCTCGGATTGGCCCGGGACAAGTGCGGCTCTCTACCATATGCATCCCAAATACCTCATTTATGCGGCTGTAGCAAGGAAGACACTGAATGGGACACCCGAAGGCGGCTGGTTCCCTGAACAGCGCATATCTGTGGAGGAAGCCATCAGGGCTTATACCATTAATAATGCTAACGCGACCTTTGAGGGAGATGTTCGGGGTTCCCTGGAGGAAGGGAAGCTGGCGGATATCTCTGTTTTTGACCGCAACCTGCTTGAAATTCCGGAAGATGAGATTTTGAAAACGGAGGCCCTCTATACCATCATCGACGGAAAGGTCGTTTTTGAGAAAAAGTAACCCCCTCTTTTCACCTTTCAGGGTGAGATAAAAAATAGAAAAATCATCCCTCGAATCATCGACAAAGAGGATTTTTTGACTCTTAAAATTAGTATTAAAATAAGAGGCGAGCAAGCATATCTATAAGGCTATAAATCCGATACTATGCTTCCTTATTAATATTATTGTTGCGAACGCTGAAGATGGAAAAAAAAGAGTTAAGAAGCCAATACACTATAGAAAAGGGCGATGAGCTCAAACCCGACCCTGACGAAGTCAAGAAAGCTGCAGGAGTTGTTCAGCATTTCCAGAGAGCTTTTAATTTGATGAAAATGTATCCTTCAGATAATCCCGGTATAAAAGAGGCCATAATTTCTTTCGCTGATAGATTAAAGGAATTTCTAGATCTCTATGAAGAATTAAAGATCGGCATCCAGGAATTTTCCTTTTCTTATCAAGGAGAAATCGTTTTTAAAGATAAGCTGAAAAAGAAAAGTTTCCCCTTTCTCTTTTTCAAGGATGGAATGAGAGAGCTGTCATTTTATGAAGGTCTGGATGAGAAAGAGGCGCAGGATTTTTTAGAAGTCATAAAAAAAGATTTTGATCTTCCCCCAGACTATTCCGATGTTGTTAGCTCTCTTTGGGAAAAAGATTTTGCTCATATCCGGTACCTGGTCCTGAATGAGTTTCTGGACTCAGATATTGGAGTGGGAAAAGAAGAAGAAGGCATTAAGGTCGATAAAAAAGGATTCTCAACGGGAGCAATACGTCTCAGTGAAGAAGACAAAAAAGAGATCTTTGATAAAAGTAAAATATTGAGGTTTTATTCAGGTGAAGGTGGAGGAGAGGGAACAGAAGGCGGAGGAGAGGGAACAGGAAGTGGAGGAGAGGGAACAGGAGGCCTGGATTCTGTTGCCGAGATACCGGAGTTAGGAGAGGATGAACTTCCCAAAATAGAGTCCTTGATCAAAAGCAACCGGCAGGTATCTCCTTTGGATGAGCTTATAACTCTGCTTCTGGAAATCCTTTTCTTAGAAGAAAAGGATGAGAAATTTTCTGCTGTTTTGGATGTCATTGAGGGCTGCTTTAAAAAAGTTGTTTTGAGAGCCGACTTTTCCCTGGCATTGTCAATTTTAGGCCAGATTCAAGAGCTAAAAGAAATACTCACCTCCAAATCGGCTAAGAGAATGAAAATACTGGAGAGGATCCCGGAAATGGCCAGAGACGAAAGCTCTTTGACTGTCTTGAAGCAGTTGTTCCTGGATAAGAAAATAGAAGATGTTGATTCTTTCTTTAAATACCTGACAGTTCTTGGCCCCGATACAATTCCTCTTGTTTGTGATATTTGGGAAATTACAGGAGACCCCTATATTCGTGTTAAGGCCTCGGAACTTCTCCGGAAAATGGGGCAGAAGAATATTGCCTCTCTTGTTAACCTTGCCCGCGTGAAACACACTGCTCTTACAAGAGAAATTTTGTCTATAGTGACGAAAGTAGGCGAGAAAAAAGAGATGCATCACTTTCTAAATTTTGTTGACCATTCAAAAAAAGAGACACGGCTGGAGGTTATCCGGGCTCTAGGAAGAGTTAGAGATGAAGCTGCGAATAAAATTCTCATAGAATTTCTCTCTGATAGTGATGCGAAAAATCGAACGATGGCTGCTAAGGAGCTTATGTATTTTGGGGATCAAAGTTCATTAGATCATGTTATGCAGTTAGTCCAAAAAAAGGATTTCAAGAAAAAAGGCAGGGGAGAGAAAAAATATCTTTTAAAATTTCTGGCAAGCACTAAAAGCCCGGAAGTCAGTGCCCTTTTTCAGTCCTTTTTAAAAAGAAAGAGTTTTTTCTCCAGAGCCAGACAGAATGAGATTCGGCTATTGGCAGTTTCTGCCTTAAACGCGATGGTAACTCCTGAAGCTGTAAAGGCTCTTGAGGAAGGGACTAAACTACGAAATAAGACCATCCGCCAGGCTTGCTTTTCATCGCTTAAGAAAATAGAGCAAGAGGCTGAGCGGAAAGAAGTCAATAAAAGTGAGCAAGATGGTTGAGCATAAAGCAGACGGAGTTCCCAGAGCTACGCTGGATTATATTGATTCCGAAAAAGCGTCTCTTTCCAAGACAATAGAAGATGTGTTTGTCCGCTTTTCATCTGCTTTGAAAACCGCGCAAATTTATGCACCCAATAACCTTACGTTTGTGAATCAGAATAATCTTCTTTTCAGCCTCATTCAAAATATTTTAACAAGCGAAGGGGAGGCCCTGTTTCAGTTTCGGGAAAACACATTATTCTTCAACTCCGTTAGAGTCAAATTTGATTTTTCCAGCTACCATAGATTTAAATTCTTAGCTGAAGGATTCAGGAAAAAGGGAATAGAGAAAATTTGCTTCGAATCTGGCTTGACCGAAGATGATCTGATAGAGTTCGTTATTCTCTTTGGTGGTGCAAATGGAAGAGAAGGGAATTCTTTTGAAGGTTTCCAGGAAAAAATGAGAGCCAAGGGAATAAGCAACATAAATTTAGAAAAAATCCATCCTTATGAAATGTCTGCACGCAGCGGGTCCGGAGAAATAAAACAGACAGCCTGCAAAGTATTTTTCAAGGGCATTACCCACCTGAAAGAAGTTTTTGAGAGAGCGGACCAAAAGAAAAGGATCAAGATAAAAACGACTCGAAGGCTGATGCAGTCTATGATCAATCTCGTAGGCGAGTGTGAATCTTTCATGCTGGGTTTAACCAATTTAAAAAACTACGATGAGTATACACTCAATCACTCAATCAATGTATCCATCTTAGCCCTTTGTTTTGGAAGAAGATTGGGACTTGAAAAAAAAGAATTGGTGGATTTGGGAATCGGTGCTTTTTTCCACGATATCGGAAAATTAGAGGTTCCTGAGGAAGTTTTAAATAAAAAGGGGAAATTAGACGAAAATGAATGGAAAATAATAACCCAGCATCCTCACCATGGTGCTGAAAAGCTTGCTTCTCTCAAGGAATTGAGTTATCTCCCGGTAGGAGCCCTTTATATAGCCTTAGAACACCATAACTGGGCAGACCTCTCCGGGTATCCCAAATACTGGAAAAAGAAAAATGTCAATTTTTACAGCAGAATAGTCAAAATATGTGATGTTTTTGACGCTGTAACCACGAAGAGAGTCTATCGAGAAAATGCTATGAGCAGACATAAAGCCTTAAGCATAATGTTGGAGAAAAGCGGTACTGAGTTCGATGCCGTCCTTCTCAAAGTTTTTGCCAACATGATCGGAGTCTATCCTATTGGCACTCTTGTGGCTCTTGATTCAGATGAGCTGGGTGTTGTCGTAGAAACAAATCCGGAAGTGGCTTTTATGCTCAGGCCTAAAGTGAAACTTATTACTGATAAGGGAAAAAATAAAATGGATGGAGAAATTATCGATTTGACAGAAAAGGATACTGAAACAGAGAAGTATAAAAGGACTGTTGTAAAAATCTTAGATCCTGATGAATACGATGTTAACATCGCAGAATATTTTATAGCCCAGGGCCAGTAATCAAGCCCTGCCTTCCCGTCTTCTTTACTCCCTTTTTTTCGGTGTAAAGGGAAGTGCTGGCTGATTATTGCGGGGGGATTGGAGACATTCCGCACCAGGAAGTGGAAGTATGGGCGGGACCCTGCCCAGCCAGCCCGACAGGACCATAAGTTTTGTCGATGAAGAAACAAAAAAATTGAAAATTAATAAAAAAAATATTGAAAAATAGAGACGTTCCCCAAAGTACCACCCTTTGAATATGCGCAAAGCGCAAAAAATGGTATTTTGAGGGAACATCCTTTTTACAGAATACATGAGTTTAGAGCTGGACGGTTTTAATCCTCCCTGAGATAGCAGTGGTGATTTTATATTTTCCCCATGAATTGAAAATGTAAATAGAGGCTAGGTTAGAGATCGTTCCTCCCGGATGGAACGTGGGAGTGTTGTTTGCCTGAAGTGATACTCCATTGAGAAAACATTCTTTCTCTTTTTTCCATTTTTTTTGATTTTCATCATATATTTCTATGGCATAGCTTCTCGAATCGAATCTGAGCCTGACTTTTATTCCATCAAATATGGCTTTGTAACGGGCATATTTCAGGCGGGAATTTATTTCCCAGACAGCCTTTTTAAGCCTGTATTTTTGGGCAAGATTCAAGAATGATGTAACGGTGAGGTTCACCATGATCACCAGAATAACAAGAGCGATCATTGCCTCCATGAGTGAAAAACCCTTCTCCCGTACTTGAGAAGAGAAAGTATTTATGTTTTTCATCAAAGTTCCTTCCATACCTGAAGTTTGAAGGAAGAAAGATAAAGCACGGGCTTTGCTGTTTTGATAACATTTTGAGTAAGATTTTTTTCAAGTGTGAATCGTTCGTCAAAAGTGATCTCTAGAGTATTTCCGTTTGAGGAATAATCCGAAGCCTGGAGGCTTCCAAAAATATGGACCGTTTTATTCTTCCCCTCGATGGAAAATCCTTTGTCCGGGGCTGTCAGGGATGCTTGGATTATTAGCTTCTCTGGTGAGTTTCTATCGATAGATATTTTCCCCTCTCTCTGTGTGTTTCCCAGGAAATCTTTTCCAGTTGAGTAAGCGGTCAGTTGGGAATCTGAATGTTTGACATAGGGCACTCCGTCTATCCATTTCACTCCCTGTTGGATGAGATGGGAGGAAAGTGTGATTTTATCTGATGAGATAATGGTCAAATTCACTCCTCCGAGAAGCGATGGAATTTCTTCTTCTTCCAGGGCAACCTGGCCTATGTAATCCAGAGTCCCTCCACCGAGGGAACGAATTTCTCCATTGACTATGATAATACCAGGGGGGATAAGGTCGTGAAAATGGGTTTCCTCAGGGGTTGAAAAAATCGTTTTGCTCCTGGATGGATTGAAGCGGAGAACCCAACAGCCCTGTTTGCTGAGAAATGAGACAATCTGGAAGTCACCATCAATGGCCAAAACCATTTCCTCTAAATCTCCCTGGACAAAAATCCCGCCCAGGCCCGTATTGTCTTCGATGAGGTAAACTCCATCTGGAACCGGCTCAATTGTCTCTTCCAAACCGAGTATGGTTCGAAGAAGAGGGATCGTAAGGTCTTGCGGATGAAATATTTTTATCTGTAGAGCTTTGCCCAGCAGTGAATTTGCCTCTTTGGGAATCAATGCGCCTTCAGAGAAGCTGATTTGAGGAGGAATACGGTTCATTTTTGAAGGATGAAATTCAATTTTATTTTTATTGGCGTATTTTTCTTTTTGATCGGGTTCAAGCTTTTTGTCTATGAGCAGAGGGATGGAGGAAAGAGGAATGTTTCCGGCAAAAATTCCCATGAGACTTTCAAGGGATGATTCCTTTGTCTGTTTGAAATTTTTAATTGTCCCTTCCGAGAGTATCAGTGCTTTGTAGCTAACATGAAAGAAGTTCTTCTCTTCTTCAATATCCTCTAGATAAAAATTCGTAACGCTCTTCCAGCTCATGTTTTCCCAGCTCTGG
>DAOUYU010000154.1 GCA_030673995.1 Candidatus Aminicenantota bacterium | reverse complement strand
CTGAAAGGGTATTTTGATAGGATATTTACAGAACATTTCGCCTTTCAATACAACCAGGCTGGCATACCGGTAGGCCTTTTAAAAAATAAAAAAGCGGTTTTGATCGGGACCTGTGATACGCCCTCTTTATTGGCCAAATTTTCTAAGACCTCTCTTGGTTTTAAATCTGTCATCAGGGGAGTCCTGAAGTTAATCGGAATCAAAGATTCTAAGTTTATGCTCTTTGGATCCGTGATGAATTCGACGGAGGAAAAAAGAAAAAAGTGGATTAAAAGAGCAGTAGCGATAGGTGAAAAATTTGCCGGCCCCGACACTTCAATCAGAAAAATGAACAAAAGAATATCCCCGTTGATTAGAGCCGTAAGGCTGCCTCTTTATTCATTTGTTTTCACCTCTATCCTGTTGGGTAGTGCAATTGGAGCCTCGGTTGTCCAAAATTTCAGCTGGAAAGGATTTGGACTAGCAATTTTCTTGAGTCTTCTGTGCCATACTGCTGTTTCCTACTCCAACGAAGTCGCCGATGAGCAAGCCGATAAGATCAATGTTAACCGCACGATCTTCAACGGAGGGACCGGGCTCATGGCTGAAGGATTGATCACAAAAGGAGCCCTGAATTGGGGGTGGATCATCACTTCTTTGCTCAGTCTGTTTATAGCTTCCCTGATGGTTCTTCGGTTTCACTATCACTGGCTTCTTTTTATGGGGATAGCCCTTGGTCTCTTTTTGGGTTTGCAATACAGTTTTTATCCCCTCCGGCTTTCGAGGATCGGATTGGGTGAGATAGCGGCCTTTATTGGCTATGGAGTTCCCATGATGTTAGTTGGACTGGCTCTTCAGGTTGAGAATCCCACCATGAATCAGGTTACATCAGGATTCCGGTTCTATCTTCTATCACTGCCAATTTCGCTGTCCGTTTTTGTAACTCTGTGCTTAACCCAGATACCAGATACGGCTGCGGACAAAGAAACAGGCAAACGATCAATCTCTGTATTACTGCTACCTAAAAATGTCATGATTCTTTCTTCCACCGTTCTGTTCCTTTGTATATTTTTCTGTTTTGGTCTTGTCCTGCTGGGCATCCTGCCCTTAAAATATTCCATTATTATTTCTATCTTCCCTTTATTAACAGGAGTAGTGATAATAAAGAACCTCAGCGCTTACAAGATACCCGCGGGGATGAAAATGATCAACATCATGGGGATGTCTACAACAACTACTGTGCTTTGTGGAATTGTCCCCGCAGTATATTTTTTCAACAACGCTGTAGAGGTTAACCTTTTAAAACAGCTCTTCTCAAACTAATCTATCGATACCAATTGAGTGGTGTAGGTCTTGGTAAAAGGTCCGATCTTTCCCCGATGCTTCACCAGAAAATGGGGCTCCATCTTTGTAATCCAGTAGGTAATCTTGGGACGGAAGACAAAAGCATGGATAATGACTTCCATGCGGTAACATTCAAACTCGCCAGCTTTCACTCGAATAGTCTCAACTCCTGCCTGGCGAACGGTCCCGGAAACAGAATGCTGAGAAAAATCTATCAAGAATAGCTTCCATTCCCTGTTCTGATCAAACGGAAACGATCTGAGCAGAAGAAGAAGACTGCCGTCAACAGCAAGGCTTTTATTCTTTGGGAGATCAAATTCTCGCGTTTTCTGCCCCCTTCCTGAACGTCGCTTAGCATACACAATCTGTTGTTTTCTCCACAGGGAGCCTTCAAACTTGGATTTTCCGGAAGGATGAGTAACATTTTTGGCACCTGAGATAAAATTGCCGTCCGCATCCAACTCAATTGTTATGTATTCCACTTCTTTGTCAGAAATCGATTTCATGGTGAAAACAGTCTGATAGTCAGTATGGTCAATGATCATTTCGATAGACTTTCTACGTGATGCATCTCGACTTTTGACTGGCACCGCCTCATAACGATATCCTTCTCTCTTCTTTGAGCTGTTTTCACCATATCCAATCGATTGGCCAGAAAGCATGCATCCCGAGAGAATATAAATAAGAAAGCAGAGGAAAATCACAGGATACTTTATGTATTTCACTTTACTCTTCATCACAACACCAATGAAAGTAACGGAATCAAACAAAACCATAACATGTATAACAAGGTCAGCACCATTACCCTGTTTATTTTTCTATCGAAATGAGCGGAACGCATAAGCTTGAACAGAACGGTTAAGAGAACCAAAGCATGCAGCAGCACAACGAAGATGAGAACACCTGACCACCCTTTCAGTATTTCGAAATAATAAAGCGCTATCCAAGAGAGTGCAGCGACGCAGGTACAAATACATGACAGTATTATTGCCACGCGTGGCCCGAAAATGACAGCGATTGTTCTTTTTTTGGCAGCCCGGTCCGCCTGGAAATCAGGAACGCCTGAAATCGTAATGGCAGAAAAGATGGCAAATAACAAGGGGATGCTGATGAGCCAAGGAAAAGCATCTTTCCATTCTCCGCTTTGAAACACATAACCGCAGAGAATAAGATATGGGCTGAAGGTGACAGCCACGACGATTTCTCCGATCCCATGATAGGAGAACTTGAGAGGCGGAAGAGTATAGCCTAATCCTAAGAATAGGCCGATGAATAGGAACGACCCCATTAAAACGGGGTTAACATCTGATGAAATTTTCAGCAGAACATATCCTGTCCCTAATATTAAAAGGAGAAGAACAGCTATAGCGGTTCTTACTTCTTTGAATACAAGCCTGTTTTCCACGAGCACCCTCGAGCCTCCGTTAAAAAAACCCGGGTTCTTATTTTGCCTATCTGTTTTAAAATCAAAATATTCGTTTGTGAGAACAGAACATAATTCAACCAAGAAAAGGAAGACATATCCCAGCACATAAATGCTCAGGTTAAATTCCCGGTACATGCTGTATGCTGCCGCAGTTCCGAGGCTGTATGCTATCCATGGCATGGGGTAAAAATGCAGTCGAGATATCTTGATCCAAGACCTGGCCTTTGCACTGAATTTCTTGAAAAGCATCTGTGAATTTACCATCAAACTAATCTCGGACTCACCCTTCACGCGGGAATTATAATCATCCAAGGTAACAGAACTTCCTTGTTCCATTATCTTTGAAATCGATACAAAGTTGCAATATCTATGCTGGCCGACGACATAGGTAACACTTTGCCATATCCAATAAAAAGTTCACACATTAAAGACTTGACTCTCTTCCTTTAATCAACTATTTATAAAGAGAACTAAGTCAGCATTTTTATTCCTCGTTTCAAGAGGCATAAAATGGAAAAAATAAAAGAATATTTTTTTAAGCATTTCGAAAAGATTATCGTGGTATCCATCTTACTTGGCATTGTGCTCATTAATTATTTCACTCCTTATAAAATCGGCTTCTTGAACTTTTTTTATCTTCCCATAATCGCTGCTGGTTATTTTTTGGGCCAGAGAATGGCTGTTCTTACTGCTGTTTTATGCATCCTGATAGTAGCCTTTTTTTTACTACTTTTTCCTTCTTCCTTTTTTACAGCTGGAATAAACAAAACCTATATAATTGTGAGCCTCGTTGCCTGGAGTTCCTTCCTAATCTTAACAAGTGCTGCTATAGGATACTTGTACGAAGAGAAAGAAAAGAAAATAAAAGAATTAAGATCCGCTTATATGGGAATTTTAGAGATTCTTTCACAATATCTTGAATCCGCGGACAGATATACTCAGGGACATTCGGTGCGGGTTGCGCATTTATCAGAAGACATAGCCCGCACCATGGGATTATCGCCAATAGAGGTAGAAAACGTAAGAGCAGCCGCTCTGCTCCACGACATAGGAAAAATTGAAATAAGTCTCGATGTCCTTCACAAAGCAGCCGCTCTTACAGATGAGGAAAAAGAACTCATGGATTCGCATTCAGAAAAAGGAGCAAGAATTATATCTCTTGTGGGAGGAGTCTTAAAAGAGGCGGTTCCGATTGTTGCAGCTCATCATAAATACTTTTTTGAAACCGATAAACTTCCTTCCGAGAATGGGGAGGAGCATAGGGGAAAAGAAGTTCCTCTAGGAGCAGCTATAATAGCTGTTGCTGATGCCTTTGATGCCATGATAACAGACAGACCTTATCGGGCCGGAATGCAACCCTGGCAGGCCTTTGAGCAATTAGAAAAAGGCGCGGGGAAACAATTCCATCCAGGAGCAATAAAAGCTTTTAAAAAAATCCTTACGTCTAAGCAAAA
>DAOUYU010000135.1 GCA_030673995.1 Candidatus Aminicenantota bacterium | reverse complement strand
AAGAATTTAAAAGAGTGAGAGAAGAATTCCATGATCTTGTGGCAAAAAGGGAAAACGTGCCAAACAAACTTGCGGTGAGAAATATAGAATTGACTTCTATACAAGCAGAAAAAGATTATCAGGTTGACAGGGAGTTCAGTAAAAAGTTAACCCGGCAGATGGAATTAGCCCAGACTTTCTCAATCCTCTCACCCGCAGTGGCATATGACAGTGTATCAAACCGGCTGGCCCGCACAGGTTTGGCCGAGCATGATCGATTCCTGGACGGTGTTTTCCGCCACTGGCAGAAACACGTTGAGCTGACAAAGTTAAGGCGCATGGACAGAAAGACTTATGGAAAAAAGAAACTGCCTGATTTTACTTACTCTTCTGAAACAGTAACGAAGGATTTTACGGCGACGTTACTGCAAATGCTCCTTCTTTTCGCCTTCAGCATCATATTTTTCGCTCTAGCCTACACTGCCTTTTTAAAAAAAGATGTGAGGTAGCATCATGGAAGCAAAAACAATAATAAAGAAAGAACTGCTGGACTATATGCAGAGCATCCAGTTTGTGGTGCTTCTGGCTGTGGTTGTTGTGTTGTTTCTGGCCAATGGATTTGTATCCGGCAAGAAATACAGCCAGCAGATATCAGCTTATAACCAGAGAGTATCCAAGGTTTATCCCAGCACTGTCCGAACCATTCTCTATAGAGAGCCAAGCCCGTTACTGTTTATGGCCGAGGGCGGAGATAAATACTGTCCTAACGGATACGAGCTAAAGCCAAAAGGCGTGCTGGATGCTATGCCATCCGGTCCCCGCAATTTCAAGATGCCGGTCATACCGGAATTGGATTGGTCCTTCATCATTAAAACCATCTTCAGTCTGTATGTCATACTTTTGGGCTATACAGCCATCTCGGGAGAAAAAGAGCAGGGGACGCTGCGTCTGGTTCTTTCCAACTCAATCGGGCGCGTCAACCTACTCATGGCAAAATACACTTCCATTCTATTGACGGTGATTGTTCCTCTGGTGACAGGGATTGTCCTCAGCCTTGTTATAATCGGGATTTTTGTCCCGAAAATCCTGACATTGGGCAATCTATTAAGAACCCTGATGATGCTTGTCCTCTCTCTGGTCTATCTATCCGTCTTTGCCTTTCTCTCCCTGCTGGTTTCGTCGCTTATTCACCGTTCCTCGTTAGTGCTGCTGATGCTTCTGGCCGTATGGGTTCTTTTTGCGGTCATAATTCCCAACACATCCGGCATTTTATCCCGGAGATTCTCGAAAGTGCCCAGCGAATACCAGACCGCCAGACAGATCGGTCCGATGATAAATCAGCAGGTCTGGGCGAAAATTAATGAAGTCAAAGAGAGAGTCAATAGGGGTGAAATTAAGACTGCAGAGGAGGCGAAGAAGGAGACAGACCGTGCTTTTAATGAAGGCCAGGAAGACTTGATCAAGCATTACAAAAGCTATGATGATGCTATGAAACAGCGTGCTGCGATGGCGCAGAACATGTCTCGACTATCTCCAACGGCCCTGTTCCAGTATGCTTCTGAGAGTATCGCTCAAACCGGAACCAAACGGGAAGAACATTTTCTCAAGAATGCCCGAAATTACGCCACTATTTATGACCGTTATATTCTGGAGAAAGTCGGGAAAGTGGTGGGGACAGCGTCCTGGAGTTTTAGCACCACATTTATTGTTAACGGAAAAAAAGTGCCTATTAATTCCCCAATGCCTGAGGAGTACCGGGGGGATAAATCCGATTTCCCACATTTTGTGGAGAATCAGCCTTCACTTGCCTTAAGCTTGAGAGATGCACTGTTTGATATTGCCGTATTGATGCTGTGGAATATTGTTCTGGCGGTTCTGGCTTTTTCGGCTTTTATTTTTGCCGATGTACGATGATTAGAAGGATTAAGGATTAAGGAGTAAGGATTATGGAAGAAGCTCATAGCTCATGGCTCATAGCTACCGTCATTCCCGCGGAAGCGGGAATCCAGAACTATACTACCCACACTTATTGAGAAGCGATTAAGGAAGAAGCTCATAGCTCATGGAAAGAAAAATGTCATTGCGAAAAATGGAGTTTTAAAATGATAGGAACGGTTGTAAGAAAAGAAATAATTTCAAACCTTGTAAGCTATAAATTTTTCATCGTCATCCTCCTGACTTCAATCCTCATTTTTACCAGCTTTTTCATCATGCACCGGGATTATAAACAGCGCCTTTCTGATTACCACATCATCAAGCCAAAACCTAATGAGCCGATTGCCGTCATTCCGCCTAATCCTTTATCCATGTTTGCCAATGGCCTGGAAGATGCTATGACCAGGTCTTTTGAAGTGAGCCGTATTGGAATTGAAGCAAGAGCCGGTCAGGCTTCAGGTAACATCATTTTTTCCTTTTTTCCTTCGCCTGATTTCCTTTACATAGTAAGAGTTGTTCTTTCTTTAGTGGCTCTTCTTTTTGGCTTCGACCAGATCAGTCGAGAAAAGGAGCAGGGGACATTGCGCTTAATGATTGCTAATTCAATACCACGTGCTAAGATATTAGCTGGAAAATGGATAGGAAACTTCCTCAGTCTTTCGATTCCTTTTTTACTGGTTACATTATTAGGCTTTGCTCTGTTGAATTTTGACCCTGATATTTATTTTTCTCCTGGAAATTTAATGAGATTCGTTATCATTTTAGCTGTCACTCTTGTTTATATAGCGCTCTTTCTGAGCCTTGGCATTTTTATCTCCACCATCACAAAAAAAGCAGCAGCTTCGATTGTGATTCTTCTTTTTATCTGGGCTTTGTTTGTATTTGTTATTCCTAACCTCGGCACTCTTTTAGCCCGACAGATGGTGGATGTCCCTTCAGTCAGGGCTCTCAGCGAGAAAAAAGAACAGATATGGACAAGAGAGGTTCTTATGAGAATCATGGAGGGAAGAGAAGGCAAGGAAACCGGTGTTTCTCGTTTTCAAGCCATCCATAATGAAATAGACAAGCTGGAGGAAGATTACCGGAACAAATTTAACCGCTTGATCGGTCTGTCTAAAAACATTAACCGAATTTCCCCCGTAGCAAGTTTCATTTATGCTGTAACGGAAATTGCCGGAACCGGGATAGGGGAAGAAGGTCATTTTAAAACCGATATCATTCGGTATAAGAATAGCGCTTTCTTAGATATAGTCTCTGGCAAGACAGAATATTCTCCCTTTAATTATCAGTATAGATCTCTATCTCAAATTCTCGCCAAAGGGACCTTATTTGATATAGCATGGCTGGTCTTTTTTAATATTTTCTTTTTTGCATTAAGCTATTTTTCATTCGTGAAATATGATGTCAGGTGAATAAGATGTTGAAAACAATTATTCAGAAGGAACTTTTAAGCAATATTTTTTCTTTCCGCTTTTTGGTTACTTTTGTACTGCTTCTGGTCATTGTGACGATCACTGTTTTTATTCTGACTGATAATTATGTAAAAAGACTGGATGAGTATTCCCAGAGGCAGAGAGAGATAGAGAATTATTTAGGAGACTATGCTCATTTTAACAGAATTAACAACGTTGTCAGACCCTCACAACGTCCTGTCCCTTTTTATTCCCTTATAAGAGGTCTCTCATCTGACAGTAATATCGAAGAATTTGATAATGATCCTCTACCGGTGATATTTCCATTGATAGATTTTACTTTTATTGTCACTATCCTTTTAAGCTTAATAGCTTTACTCTTTTCCTACGATTCCATCAGTGGAGAAAAAGAAGACGGGACTTTGAAATTGATGCTTTCCAATAGGTTTTCCCGGTCAAAGATAATCCTTGGCAAAATAATCGGCGGAACTTTGACTCTTCTCATCCCTTTTCTTTTGTCAATAATCATAGGCTTGCTTGTCATTCTTTTAAATCCGAGAGTTTTATGGAGAGGAGCAGACTGGGGAGCTTTTTTTCTAATCCTCTTAGGTTCAATTCTATATTTTACCTTCTTTTACTGCCTTGGAGTCTTTATTTCCTCTCGTCACCATTCGAGTTCTTCCTCTATCATGACATCTCTTTTTGTTTGGGTTCTTTTCATTCTTATCATTCCCAATCTGAGTCCCTATATTGCTTCTTTTTTTGCCCAAACTCCGTCAAGGATTAAGATTGATAGAGAAGTAGCTATGATCACCGATGTAGAAAGAGATAATCTAGGAAGAAAACTGTCAGGAGAAAAGAGGCTTGAGATGCACAGGAAATATCCGGTATTAGCCGAAAAACTTTCGGATGCTGAAATAGAAAGAAGAGTTGCCCAAGACCCGGATTACAGAAAGGCATACAAAGAATTGAGAGATGCGATTGGAAAAGCGTGGGATGAAGCCAACAGGATACAAGGTGATAAGGCTGGTGTATTAGAGAAAGAGCTGCGCAGAAAGCAGGAAGCTCAGGAGAGACTGGCTATTTGGATTTCAATGATCTCCCCTCTCTCAGATTTTACTTATCTGGCGACAGATCTTTCCTCCACGGGAATAAGGAGCAGAAGTCATTTTAGCCGAATTGCAGAGGGATGGTGGAGAGCTTTTGGTGCTTATACGAGGAAAAAATTGGCTTCCCTTCAGGAAAAAAATCCTACTGTTGACTGGTGGAATACTCCGGTTGAAGTCAGTGACATGCCAAGATTTCAGTATCAACAGGAAGCGCTAAAGGACAGGTTCGGGGGGACTATTCGGTTTTTTGTGGTCTTGATCATCTTTAACCTGATTTTTTTCACCGCAGCCTATTTTTCATTCATTAAATACGATGTTAGGTGAAAAGATATAAGCATTCTACAGTCATCAAATAGCCGACAGTGCCTGTAATAAACACCCTTATTTCATTCCAAGTTCATCTCCACTAACATCCCTAGGTAATCTCATAGGGTGATAACTTCCTCTTTAACTAAATGTAGTCGAATGATCTTTGGAGCATCAGCTTCCTCGAAATGGCATCGAACTGCGTCTTTTATGGCCTGCTTCAGTTCTTTCAGAGTTTTGGCCTCCGTATAAATAGAATGACCGAGTGCTTTTGCCTCATAACCTTCCTCCGAAGATTCTTCGATAAGAAATATAATCTCATTTTCCATTTTTTCTTCCTT
>DAOUYU010000157.1 GCA_030673995.1 Candidatus Aminicenantota bacterium | reverse complement strand
TTCTTCCCTCAGAAGCTGCTGTAAGACTGAGCAAAGGGAATGTTCTGGCAATAGCAATCGATATGGGTGGGCAAACTTCCCATACGGTTATTCTTGCCCGCTCCTTGAACATCCCTGCAGTGGTAGGTCTTCATAACATTTCTCAGAGAGTAAAAAACGGAGATTTTTTAATCGTGGATGGAACAGGCGGTGAGGTTATTGTTAATCCTCCACTGGCTATAAGAAAGGAATTTATAAGTAAAAAGAAAAAATATGATGATTATCGCAAAGAACTGAGAAAGACCGCTAAGCTGAGCTCCTTGACCTTAGATGATGTCAGGTTTTTTCCCTTAGCCAACATCGAGCTTCCTGAAGAAGTGAATCTTGCCCTTTCTCTTGGAGCTGAAGGAATCGGGCTCTTTAGGTCTGAATTTCTTTATTTCCAGAGTACGTCTCTTCCCACTGAGGAAGAACATTTTTCGATTTATTCTCGGATAGCAAAAGAGGCCTATCCTCATCCGGTCTACATCAGGACAGTGGATTTGGGAGGGGAGAAAAATTTACCTCAGTTGAAGATAGAAAAAGAGCCGAATCCTGCACTTGGCTTAAGAGCGATTCGGTTATCCCTACGAGATAAAAGCCTGTTTAAGATTCAACTCAAAGCCATAATGAGAGCAAGTCACCTCAAAAATGTCAGGATTCTTATACCGATGATAACAGAGATTGAAGAGATTGAGGAAGTCAAATTTCTCCTTCAGGAAGTCAAGGGGGAACTCAAAAAAAAGCGGATAAAATTCGATGAGAATGTTCCTCTCGGAGTAATGATAGAGGTGCCTGCGGCTGCTGCTATAACAGATTTACTGGTGAAAGAGGTGGATTATCTGAGTATAGGGACAAATGATCTGATCCAGTATTACTTGGCGGTTGATCGCTCAAATGAGTTTGTGTCTTATTTATATAAACCTCTGCATCCCTCAATATTAAGGCTTCTCAGGTTCATCATAGAGACTGCCCAAAGAGAAGGAAAGGATATAACGGTTTGCGGAGAGATGGCTGCAGATCCCCTTTCTGCTCTTGTTCTGTTTGGATTTGGCTTGAGGAAGTTCAGCATGAACCCTATCTTTATCCCAAGGATTAAGAAAGCGTTGCGTTCGGTGGAGTATAAAACAGTAAGAGAAGTTGTTCAGAAAGCCGTTACCTTAAAAACTTCCCAGGAGATTGAAGAGTATGTCATTGAGAAAATACTTGTTAAATATCCGAACACTTTCCTGATGGGCCAAGCTATTTAGCCTGAATAATCCAGGTTAGAGCTCCTCTGTATATGCATAGTTATCTGGCTCGGTTGTTCTTATTTCAAATTCAGTTAAGCGGTTAATTAGATTTTGATTGCGCAGTCTTTTTTTGATTTGGGAAGCCCTCTTCTTATCGAATACACCAAGAAGTTTTCTGTGTCCGGATTCGTCGTAGAAGTAGAGAACTTTTTTATACTTAGCCTTCTTCAACGCCTCATCTATTTGCTTTTGTAAATTTATGTCTTGAACGGATTGCATGTTTTTATCCTCCTCGATTATATGCAGCAAGATTCATGCCAAAAAGTGGCCAACAAAGAATGCCCTTTCCCAAATCAAGGGAGAAAGTTTTCTTTTCTCTCTATTTTTTTGCTTTTGTGAGTGAATGGTGTGTAAATTACTTTTGCAGGTGTAAATATTTTTTCCATATTTTCCAGCCTGAATTATTCATAATTCAGGCTTTACTTCATTTGGTTGCTATTGGTAATATGAGATTTGAGCATTAAGGTTTGAGGGAAACATGGAAAGGAGAAAAAAGGTAAGAACCATTGATTTTCATGTCCATATAGGCCTTAAAGAGCACTGGCACGAATGGGTCCACGAGTACCAGCAGTCAACCCAATCAGAATTCTACACCCGGTACGAAGAGATGATCGATCCTCAAAAGTTTGCTTCCTATCTCAAAAGTCATGGGATTGTGAAGGCAGTCATTCTTCCTGAAATAAGCCCCATCACAACAGGTGTTGTATCGAATGAATATGTGCTTGAGTTTTGCCGGGACAATGATATTTTTATCCCATTTTGTACCATTAATCCCTTTGTTGTAAACAACCCGGCTAAAGAATTGAAAAAATACATTCTGCAGGGTGCAAGAGGATTAAAACTATATCCCTCTTACAATCATTTCTACCCGAATGAGAGCAGAGTGTATCCTCTTTATACTTTGGCTCAGGAAGAGAGACTTCCCGTCCTCATACACACAGGCTCTTCAATCTTCAAAGGTTCCAAAGTGAAATACGCTAATCCCCTCTATCTAGACGATTTAGCCACAGATTTTCCTGATCTTTGCCTTATCATGGCTCACAGCGGAAGAGGACTGTGGTATGAAAAGGCTTTTTTTCTCTCTCGGATTCATCCCAACCTCCATCTTGAAATTTCCGGATTGCCACCCAAAAATCTTCTGAATTACTTCCCGGACATGGAAGAAAACATCGATAAATTTATCTACGGCTCAGACTGGCCAGGAGTAAAGACAATCTCCAGTAATATTGAAGCCATAAAAGCACTTCCTTTGACAGAAGAATCCAAAAGAAAGATTCTTTACGAAAATGCAGCTCGGATCTTGAGGCTGTGATAGATATTTTCAAAGCTGTTGCTTCGGACATAAGAAAATCTAGACACATGGTTACTTTTACTGGTGCTGGTATATCAGCCGAAAGCGGCATACCCACTTACAGAGGAGAAGAAGGTCTCTGGCACAAATATGACCCCAACCTGTATGCCAACATAAATTATTTCCTCCAAGACCCTTCTTATTACTGGAGTTTTTTTCGAGATGTTCGATACCCTATGCTCAAGAAAGTAAAACCGAACAAAAGCCATCTGGCCTTAGCTGAAATCGAAGAAATGGGGAATTTAAAAACAGTTATTACTCAGAATATAGATGGGCTCCATCAGGAAGCCGGCTCTTCTTCTGTTATTGAATTGCATGGAACAACCCGTGTTATCTATTGCATGACCTGTTCCCAGGAGTATACTATGGACGAAGTTTTCTTTATGCTGGAGGTCCAAATTCCTCCTCTATGTTCAGAATGCAAGGGGAGGTTGAGACCGGATGTCGTATTTTTTGGAGAAGCTCTGAAACCCCAAATTCTCGCCTCAGCCTATGCTGAGGCAGAAAAATGCGATTTCCTTCTTGTGGTGGGAAGTTCTCTTGTCGTTTACCCGGCGGCTGATATCCCTCTGAAGGCAAAAAGAATGGGTGCAGCTTTAGCCCTCATCAATAAAGAAACAACACCCCTGGATGATTTAGCTGATTATGTGATACATGATGAAGCCGGAAAAGTACTTCCTCGGGTTGTTAAGCTTTTAAAATGAAGCCAGGCAACAGGCGAGTTTGTGCTCGATTCTACTCTCTTCCGTAATCATCTTGAAGGCGGACAATGTCTGATTCGTCAGAATCGCCTATCCAGATTTCCATCACCCGGGCCTGATTTTGGCTTAGACAGCGAAGGCGGTGAGGAGTTTTTCGTGGAATGAGGATTTCTTCGCTTTCTTCCGGCTGCCAGACTCTATCGCCGACCGTCACCTCCAGGCCCTTGTCCAGCACGACCCAGAATTCACTGCGGTGATGATGATACTGAAGGGAGAGGGCCTGTCCAGGATTTAAGGTGATGATTTTGATGCTTCTCGCCTGTTTGTAAGGGAAGGAGCGGAATTTTCCCCATGGCCGGATGTCTTCTTTTATATTCTTTTTAAAATGTTCGATGTCTTTCATTTTGTCTGTGGTCATGGATGTTCCCTTTGAAAGAGAATGGGGCTCGAATAGTAAAAAACAAACAGATTAACCGAGTGACGTACAAATAATAGATTAAAAGGGCACCTCGTCTTCCTCTTCTCCCTCTTTATCAGCCGGTGAGGTATCATCAGCCTTAGGAAAATCAGGAGTCGCTTCAGTCTTTGAATAAGGCCTTTCTTCAACAACGTCTTCCTTCTTTCCCAAAAGGACGATATTCTGTGCCTCGATCTCAGTGGTATACCTTTTATTTCCATCTTTATCTTGCCAATTGCGGGTCCTTAATTTTCCTTCAATCAGGATTTGTTTGCCCTGGTTTAAGTATTTTTCGCAAAATTCAGCAAGCTTCCCCCATACGACTATGCGGTGCCATTCGGTGCGATC
>DAOUYU010000116.1 GCA_030673995.1 Candidatus Aminicenantota bacterium | reverse complement strand
GGCCGGCCCTACAGGAAAAACGATCAGTGTTATGTGGAACAGAAAAACGGTACCGTTGTGAGACAGTTCGTTGGCTATGACAGATTCGAGGGACTGCGAGCCTATAAACAGCTTTTGGAGCTGTATCGAGCCCTGCGCCTGTACAACAATTTTTTTCAGCCTTCTATGAAACTTAGAGAGAAGCGTCGTGAAAACAGCCGAGTTCTACGCACGCATGACTCGGCCCAAACTCCTTTTCAGCGCCTTCGTGCATACAATGTTTTATCCTCTGACATGACTGAAAAGATTAATTCCATTCATCAAGCGATCGACCCGGTTCGCCTGCTAAAACAAATCGGGACACTACAGGATGCCCTGTGGCGGCATGCTGTTCTTCCTCCCCCGGCAAAAAATACAGATTGTGCAGATAATCCGGAAGTCTGCTTCAAGGGGCTTTTTGATTGCTCTGCTGAAACCGAAAACTCTAGTCACATCATGGATGATGTCTTTAAACCTGAAACCAGAACCAAACGCAAATACCGAAAAACAAAAAAAACAAGAATCCCGCATTGGTGGAGAAACCGCCCGGATCCTTTTGAACATGTCAATGATGAGATTCGTGCTTCACTGGAACAGAACCCCGAGCAAACAGCCAAGTCGATTCTGCAGAACATTCAGAAACGTTATCCAGGAAAATACAAGGATGGCCAACTTCGAACTTTGCAGCGTCGAGTGAAGTCCTGGAGAGCCCACGCTCTCATCACTTTTGACGATGAATGGGTTCATAGTGACCAAATATCCGACTTGTATTTGCCCAAAAGGCTCCGAGGAGAAACACTGGCTTATGCTTCTGATGAGATTCATTCCCAATGAAAGATATAATTGATGATTTCGGTAAAGGGATTGGCTTAGATCGAAGTGAGATCGTGGCTTACAGGAGCTCTCAGCGTGTCGTTTTTTCGAAGGAGGCCGGAACCGGAAGAAATTTGGTTCAAGCAAGGAATCATGGATGGATTTTTCTACGTGGAATAATAAATTGTGTTCAACAGGTCGCCTCTTAAGCCGATATCAGGAAATCAGAAAGTAAGATTTCTATTGAGGCGACTAATAAAGTAGGGTAAGATTTTATCATGAGGCAATAAGTTCGGGTATTATGATTGTCGCTGATCATTGGGCCGTATTTCTACAGGCAACTGTTGTAGGGGAGAGGTTTTTTTCCCGTCATACATGGTCTTAGAAGCCCAATTTTAGGGAGTAAATTGAGGATTTAAGAGTAATGTATGCGATTAATTCAAGCCAAAATCTTTTGTTTTGTGATCAATAACTTGGTCTGATAATCACATATCATCTTGATCAAAATAACAAAAAAAGAGAGAATATTCGGAGAATGGGAAATACATGGTTCACTCAGCTTCGACATTTTCTCGACGACAGTGATGAATTCTGGAATAGCAAAGGACCAGCCAGAAAGTTAACAGAGTATTTGTGCTCTATAGTAAAGGCAGCTACCAGCGAAGTATTGGAAATCTCTTTCCCTACAGGCATCAGATGCCGAAGAAGACCGAAACGCAAGCCATGTCAAGGTGAGGTCTACGCGTTCTTGGATAATAAAAAAAACGTCATAGAATGGTATTGCCCTTTATGCGAGGATAACGGCTATATAAGTGACTGGGAAAATACGAAATGGGATATGAGATTTTCAGACATCATACTCGTTAGATTAAGTCTTTTTGAGTCCGCCCTGATTCAGAACAAAACTCTGGCCGGTCCGGATCTCACTGGATGCTTTGATGCAGCAAATGAAGTTTCTGATTCTATCGCTGTCTATTATACTCCCGAAGAGTTGGAAGCTCTCCTTGGATATATCGCTGCAGAAGCGAATCATACTTCGGATAAAAACCTAGGAGAGGAGTTGGATCTTCTTTATGAGCGTCTTGAAATTCTTCTCGACACCATTGAGCTGAAAACTCTGCGTTAATTTCAATCATTGCGAGAAAAATTATGAAAAAAGTGAACAGAAGTGTCATTGTAGTCCGTGCAAAAGAACCTTTTCTTCAGTGGCTCAATTCTCTTCCTGATCCAGGAAAATTTACTCTAGACGAAGTCAATCAAGACAGCACCACTTTCCTGTTACCTGAGTATGAAAATGATTCTGAAATGGAAAAACTTTTGGAGCGTTATTATCCTTTCATTTTTGAGGAGGAGCTAGATGGCTGGTGGCGGGATCCTGATTCGTGGCCTTCAAAAAGAAACATGAAAACATTTAAAGACTGGTTCGATATCGAATTTCACTGTATGGTTTTTGATCTTGTCGATAAACCTTTGATGAAATTTGAATAAAACGGAGTTATAAATGAAAAAATCTCTTAATGATGATGTTGTCATTCACAGTACCCTTGAGAGTGGGGAAGATCTTTTTATAAAAGACCAAAGGAAAAAAGAGTATCATTTCAAATTGTCAATATTTGAATGGTCATCAGGACTTATCGCCGAGGCAATTGAAGTTAAAAAAGATATTTTGCAGGGTTACCATTTTAATATGCTGTTTGATTTTGATACAGATCCGGAAATAGCTAAAGAACAATTCATGAAAAAAATAAAAAGAGGCATTAACCGGAGGCATTTGACAAAACAGGGTGGCAAATGGAGAATCGGTAAAAAAGGAATTCTTAGGGGAGAAATTTTGTGGAATGATGATTTTGAAGATACGGCATATGATAGAATCTTCATCATAGATGGAAAAAGAATCACAATGGAAAATTTCAATACAATGTTTGAAGCGTGGGAAGGTTGGCATTTCGAGTTTGAAATATTGGATCCTTATGATGAAAGAACGTAAAAAGATCCAGCCATCCCTTCGCATTGAGCGAATGACCTGTTTATTATATTGCGAACAAGTGTGATTCTTTTATCGCAGCTTTCAATTCTCTCTGGAAGGCGGAATGACGGTTATATTTTTTATGGAAATAGTCGATCAACATTTGACCTTTTTCGGACTCACTGTTGCTCCAGTAAGTCTCCGCAATGGCCAATATTAATTCAGCGGCTTTCCAGTAGCTTTTGCGATATTTGTTACTCACAATAGCATTTATACGCATCTTGGCAGCCTTTTCAGCCAAAGAAAAATATTTCATCTTTTCTTGTTCATCGAATGGGAATTTTTCTAACGTATTTTCTATATAGGACAGAAAGCGTGATCCCGAATTCATTCCAGAATCATCGCCTTCAAAATATTCATAATGTGACAATCGTAGTTTTGTTGACCTTGTCCATAATTTATTTAAATTAAAGGTCAAAGTCCTCTCCCTATTCCAATTTGCGTATAGAAAAAAGGGAATGGCAAGCACATTAGGATTATTCACAAATGTCCATCCCAACGGTTCGGATTTTTCTATTGATGAGGCCACTTTTGAATAATCTCCTTTCAAAAGATAGCTACACACTTCCAGAATATTGGGAACATTATTTTCGCGAAGATCAGTGGATCTGTGGATATCAAATATGTGCTTCTTAGGATCGGTTCTCCGTTTCTTTATGACTTTAAATTGAATGAGCGCCTCATTTATAAAATCATCTCTTTGATCAATATTTTTTGAAACATCGAGGAGATCCAAGAGGCGAGAGAGAGAAGGAGAAGCAAAGAGGGCTTCTTTTAAGCTTATTAAAACCAGGTCATCTCTTTTCAATTTCATAGCGGCTTCATGAAGATAATCGGCAATCTTGGCTCTGATTAATAACGTTTCAGGTAATTTCTCCAGGCCTAAAGAAGCAGCTCTTAGCATTTCACTGTAATTTCCATCTTTTTTTAAGGCATCCAACCAATCCACAAAAGCTCCGGGAAATTCATGTCCCTTTTGCATAGCCAGCATTTCAAGGCCTCTTGTCCCTTCAAACAATCTAACAGCTTCCCTTAACAGCCTGTTAACAACATCCTTGTTTTTCTGCTTCTTCAAAAAGGCCGTCCACAGTTCTCCAAACCTCTCCCAATCAGGCAGATCTTCAAGCGATACGTTCATCATCCCTTGGAGAGAAAAATTATAAGTGTAGCAGGATGCCCAGTTCGCAACATTAAATATCACTCTGGGACGGGATGATATTTTTTCCGTTAGATACAAACAGCGGAAGTATTTAAGTGTGGTCTCGTGTGTGTCTGTATCAATCATATTTTCATGTTCATATCCGGAAAATTGCCCCTCTTCCATACAAGTGTAAAAAATATCCAAAATTAATTTATATGCGCGCCTTGCAAATTGATAGTCGCCGGCTTCATAGAAAGCATCTACTCTACCAAATAAGCCGTCAATCTCTGGGGCCCAACTGTCGTCACCCCAGGCTCTTTCATCACCGTAGTTATTATCCCAACCCCATCCATGTGTAAATTCATAGTCTTTGGCCCGTTTCCCAAAATCCTCTATTTCTTTTATTAAAAAGTCTTTATCTGTCTTTACGGTTTTTTGAGGTGTTGTTTTTTTTAATGGGATAAAGATATCCAGGAATGATTGCCGATCGGCAGGAGGGAGACTCTCTGCATACTCAAGAATAATGGCCTTTAGCTCATCAAAAGAATAACTATCCAAACGCAGCTTTAATTTTTCTATAAGCTCTTTTAAATAAAGCTTTTCCATCTTTTTCAAATTCTAATGTCAGATCATACTCACTTTGAATTCTTCCAGTGGTATATATGCGCTTATTGTGGTTAAGTGCATATGCAGTGTCAAGTACAATTCTTGCAATCCCATCAAGATACTGAAATTTATTTGGATACAAAGATTTCTCATACATCTGTGTTCAAAATAATAACCATAATAACCAAAAACACTTGACATAAGGTTGTTAAAAGCTTATTATATAAGCATCTTATTTAATAACTTATCTATAATTAGGAGCCAAAATGATTCCAGAATGGCTTAAAAAAAGACATAAAATATTATGGGGTTCTTTTAAAAGCACACCTTTCCGTTTCGAAGAAGCCACCAAAATTCTCTCAACTGAAATACATGATGATGAAAAACAGATCAATGTCATTCTATCAGAACTTCGAAAAAAGGGCTGGCTTAAAGTTTCTTTTGATCCTGATGATGCAAGAAAACGCATTTATGAATTAAAAAGCACAGATGATATCATGACCGAAACATTCGCTCTTGAAAAGAACACTCTAACAAGAGGAGAACTCGAGTCCATTCTCAAAGGTGCTGCAGACCTTATTCGCACACGTGTCGACTACACATTTATCCTTGTCCTTCTTTTCTATAAGCGCATAAGTGACAAATGGGTGCTCGAGTATGATCAAGCATACAAAGAAGCTCTCGAAGATGGATTAAGTGAGAAAGAAGCTAAAAAAGAAGCGGCAAATGATATATATCATGATTTCGATATCTCCGAAGATCTTCACTGGGAAAACATCCGTAAAGAACCGGCTAGACTACCAGAAAATTTCTCCCGAGCATTAAAAATACTAGCCGAAAAAAACCCTGAGCTTAAGGATGTCTTCGACAACACAGATTTTGTCCAATTCACTTCAAACAGGGAGAATTCCGAGATCCTGCGTCAACTTGTAGAACTCTTCAGTGCTCGTTCCCTCCAGCATGTTTCTGCCGATATTCTCGGTGATGCCTATGAATGGATTCTCCGCTATTTTGCTCCTCAGAAAGCCAAGGAGGGGGAGGTCTTCACTCCCAGAGAAGTCATCAAACTTATTGTCAATATTTTAAATCCGGAACCTGGAGACAGCGTATATGACCCGGCCTGCGGTTCTGGAGGCATGCTTATTTCCGCCTA
>DAOUYU010000071.1 GCA_030673995.1 Candidatus Aminicenantota bacterium | reverse complement strand
AGGGCTTAAAATATAAAAAAGAAGCCGTTGATAAAGGAAACATTGAAGCCCTGGTGGTTACGACAGGAAGCTTAAATCCGGTAATCATTGTTGATGTCGGCAGCCAGGTCTCGGGAAAGATTGATAATATTTATGTAGATTTCAATTCCCTGGTAAAAGAAGGCCAGGTTATAGCTGAACTTGACCAGTCCCAATTCATGACTCGGGTTAACCAGAATGAAGCCAATTATCAAAGCTCTGTCGCTTCTCTTGAAAAGGCCAAGGTCACTTTCGAAAATGTGAAGAAAAAATTAGAACGGGCTTCGAATCTTTTCGACAAGGACCTGATATCCTATGAAGAAAAAGAGACTCTCGAAACCCAATATTACAGCGCCAATGCTGATATCCGCACTGCAGAAGCAAGGCTGGAACAGGCAAAATCTCAACTGGATTCAAGCAAAGTCGACCTGACATACACTATTATCAAATCACCCATTGATGGGGTTATTATAGACAGAAGAGTCAACATCGGCCAGACTGTTGCAGCCAGTTTCCAGGCACCGGTTCTTTTTCAGATTGCCAACGATTTGAGCAAAATGCAGGTGGAATGCAGCGTGGATGAGGCTGACATCGGCAACGTAAAGGAAGGACAGAAAGTCAGGTTCACCGTTGACGCCTTTCCCGATAAAACTTTTAAAGGGACTGTGCGGCAGGTCCGCTATTCCCCGGAAATCGTCCAGAATGTTGTTACTTATACCACTATCGTTGAAGTGAGCAACCCTGAGTTGAAATTAAGGCCTGGCATGACAGCCACGGTTTCCATCGTAGCAGGTGAGGCAATAAATGCATTGCGAGTCCCTAATGCCGCCCTCCGGTTCAATCCCCCGCCTGAAGTATGGGAAGAAATTATGGCAAGCATGAGGCAGGAAATGGAGGGAAGAAAAGGAGGCCAAACCAGGGGAGAAGGTTCCAGCCCGCAAGGAGATGTCCGAAGGCAAGGGACACAAAGGCCTGGTTCAGGACAACAGACCTTTATGATGTCTATGATGGGAAGATCGGGACAACAAGGGTCCCGGATGAGAAATTTCGCCCGGGCCTGGATAGAAGATGAAAACGGAAACCTCCAACTGGTTTCTATCAGAACAGGAGTCACTGATAACACCTATACAGAAATTAAAGAAATCGTCAGGGGAAGTCTGGAGGAAGGTCAAGAAGTCATAACAGGCGAAGCCTCAGGGAATGAAAGAGACAGCGACAGGAGCCGTTCTGTTATGGGAGGAATGAGATTTATGAGGCGTTGATAAAGACCTCTCCTCTCTCTGCTTGAGATAAGGAAGAAAAGAAAATGGAAAACAACAATCTTATACAACTGGAAAATCTAATAAAAATATACAAAATCGGCGAGACTCAAGTTCGAGCCTTAGATGGCCTGTCTTACACCATTAAAGAAGGCGACCTTGTGGCTATCATGGGTCCCTCTGGCTCTGGAAAATCAACCCTGATGAACATCATCGGCTGTCTTGACAAACCAACAGAGGGAAAATATCTCCTGGATGGCCAGGAAGTCTCCACCCTGGACAAAAACAAACTGGCACGCATCCGGAACAAAAAAATCGGTTTTGTTTTCCAGACTTTTAACCTTCTTTCCCGTACGACTGCACTGGAAAATACAGAACTTCCTCTTCTCTATTCAGACATCTCCGCCAAAAAAGCGAAGGAGTTAGCATTACATTCTCTTTCCGAGGTGGGCTTGAAGGGGAGAGAACTCCACCGGACAAATCAACTTTCCGGTGGGGAACAGCAGAGAGTGGCCATAGCCCGATCTCTGGTAAACAATCCTTCCTTGCTTCTTGCAGACGAGCCCACTGGAAACCTGGACTCGAAGACAGGGAAAGAGATAATGGTTTTATTTAAAAACCTGAACGAGGAGAAAAATATTACCATCATTCTTGTCACGCATGACCAGAATGTCGCCCAGATCGCTCACCGTAGGATACATCTCCTGGACGGTAAGATAGTGAAAGAAGAACATGTTTAAAACATCTAGTCTAAGGATTTTTATCAAGATGAAGGAGACGAGAAAATGAGTATATTAAGAATAATACGCGTCTCACTCATGGCGTTAGGACGGAATAAAATGCGCTCTTTTCTGACTGCCCTCGGTATTATCATCGGAGTGGGAGCAGTCATAGCCATGGCCAGCATCGGACAGGGAGCCAAGGTCGCCGTTGAAAAACAATTCAATTCCCTGGGAACGAACCTTCTTTTTGTTCGTCCCGGAAGCCTTTCGTACCGCGGCCGTCACGGCGGAAGCGGAACTTTCGCTAACCTTATGCCCGAAGATGCCATTGCTATTGAAGAAAAATGTGATGCTGTCCAATATGTCTCACCCAATGTCTCAGGAAGAGCACAGGTCGTCTTCAGAAACAAGAATTGGAACACATCCCTCCAGGGAGTTGGTGCCATGTATCCGGAAGTAAGAAACTGGGAAATTGAGGATGGTGTTTTCTTTGATGAAAACATGGTCAAATCAGGTCAAAAGGTCTGTGTCCTGGGAAATGAAGTGAATGAGAATCTTTTCGAAGGGGAAGACGCCATCGGTCAGATCATAAGAATAAAGAAAATCCCCTTCAGAGTGATCGGCATTTTGAAGGCAAGAGGGGAATCAGGGTGGTTTAACAGGGATGATATGATCTGCATGCCCTACACCACAGCCCAAAGGAGACTCCTCGGAATCAAACATGTCCAATCCATAGATGTTTCAGCCGCATCCATGTCCGAAACCGCTGCTGCCCAGGAGCAGATCGAAGAGCTTATGCGGATCCGACATAAAATTGCTCCTGGCGCAGAAGACGACTTTAATGTAAGGAATTGGTCAGAAATTGCCGAAGGTGCAGCAGAATCAACAGAGACAATGACTCTTCTTCTTGCTGGGATTGCTTTCGTGTCTCTTATCGTGGGAGGGATTGGTATTATGAATATCATGCTCGTCTCCGTAACAGAGAGAATCCGGGAAATCGGAATCCGAATGTCGGTGGGAGCTCGAGAAAAAGATATACTTTTCCAATTCCTGACAGAAGCCATCGTATTGAGTTTACTGGGAGGCGTTTTAGGAATCGGTGTGGGGGTGGCCGGCTCCAAGTTGATCTCTCGTATTTTCGCCTCACCTGCCCTCATCCCAATATTTTGGGTTGCCATAGCCTTCTGTGTTTCAGCTTCAATAGGAGTCATTTTTGGATTCTTTCCAGCATGGAAAGCTTCCAGACTGGATCCTATCGAGGCCTTAAGATATGAATAAAAAAATGTGGACATCATTTTTTTATATGTTCCCTTTTTTTATTGGAATAAATGAATAAGATGAGATTTGTTTTACGAGATTGCCACGCTCCTTCCGGTCGCTCGCAATGACATCAATCCCGTTACTTTGGGACAAACTCTAATCTTAAGTAAGGAGAAAAGAAATGTTTAAGAAAACAATCGGAATTTTTGGATTACTCACTCTATTTTTGGCAACGGTGTCTTTAGCCCAACAGGAAAAATCTCTCTCCCTCTCCCTTGAAGACTGTCTTATGAAAGCCATGAAGAACAACCTCGATATTGCTGTCGAGGTCTTGAACCCAGAGCTTGCTGATATCTCAGTTTCCCGCGCCAGAGAAAGATTCTTTCCAACACTTTCGCTGAACGTTGGCAAAAGGAGCACCGAACAGGCTTCCTATTCCTGGATAGAGGCCTCACAAAGTGTAGAGTCGGAGAGAACCGATTATTCCACCACAATCTCACAGATCATCCCCACGGGTGGAAATTTTTCCCTTTCTCTAAGCAACTATACAAATGACTCAAACAGAATAACCAATACTATCAATCCTGTCTACAGCAGTACCCTGCGGTTTAATTTCACCCAACCTTTACTTAGAAATTTTGGCTTTAAGATCAACCGCCAAGAAATCATCATTGCTCAAAACAACATGGATATGTCAGAAAATCAACTTAAACGAATCCTTCAGCAAACGATTTACAGCGTGGAGGAGGCATACTGGAATTTTGTGTACAGTATTGAAATGCTCAAAGTGAGGAATCAATCTTTGAAGCTGGCTCAAGACCTGCTGGATAAGAACAGAAAGTCTGTCGAAGTAGGAACGATGGCACCTATTGAAGTCTTAAGTGCCCAGTCCGCAGTCGCGACCAGGGAGGCAGATATCCTTACTGCAGAAGCGCAGGTTAGGAATAACGAAGACATTCTGAAAACAGTCATCAACCTTGCTGCAGAAGAAAAAGGAGCGGACCTGGCTGAAATAATTCCTACGGAAAAGCCGGTATACGAGAAAAAGGAAGTGAGCCTCGAGGAGTCGCTTCTTACGGCAATGGAGAATCGGCCGGACCTGCAGGCAACAAGGATTGATTTAAAGAACAGAGAGATCAACCTCGACTATGCTCAAAACCAGCTTCTTCCTGGTTTAAGCTTTCAAGCATCCTACTGGAGCCCCGGAATATCTGGAGATCAAATTCTTTTTGATCCTGATGACCGTTTCGGGCCTCCGATCGGTAAAGTTGAAGGAAGCTCAACTGATGCTATAAAGGATGCCTTTGGCTTCACATACCCGAATTGGTCTGTGACATTGACACTCGATATCCCATTAAACTCCTTTGTCTCCCGGGCAGCGTATGCTCAGGCACAGGTCAACCTGAAACAGTCCATGCTGAGGCTCAAGAATCAGGAGCAACAGATCTATCTCGAAATAAAGAATTCGGTCAGAGCGGTCCAAACAGATTATAAAAGGGTTCAGGCTTACAAGGTTGCAAGAGAGCTGGCCGATAAAAAATTAGCAGCCGAGGAAGAAAGATTCAGAGTGGGTCTTACCACACCCTATTTTGTCCTTCAATACCAAACAGAATTATCCACTGCTCAGTCCAGCGAGCTCAATGCTATTATTGCCTACAATCTTTCGCTGGCACGTTTAAACAGAGCCACGGGAATGAGCCTTAAAGAAAAAAACATCCGCTTTACAGAGATTTTAGAAAGATAAATTTTCAAGAAGTATTTGGTCTTAATGTGAAGGAATGAAGAAGTATGCACTCTCCATAGTCTTATGCCTCATTGTCCTATCGTTTTTCACCTTCTCACAGGAACATTACGATAATTACAATATTAAAATTCCAGAATTCACCTCCCCGCCCAAAATTGACGGCAAAATCGAAAATCCCATCTGGGAAAGAGGTGCCGTTCTTGACACCTTTACACAATACGAACCTCAAGAAGGTGCAAGGCCTTCTGAAAGAACTCTTGTTTACATCGGGTATGACAAGAAAAGTATCTACATCGCTGTCCGCTGCTTCGATTCCAACACAAAGGGCATCAGAGCTTGCCTCACAAAGAGGGACTCGGCCTCCGGAGACGACGAAGTCACAATCTATCTCGACACCTTCAACGATAAAAAAAGAGCCTTTGTCTTCCAGGTGAATCCCTGCGGCATTCAAACCGACGGCATTTACACAGAAACACGGAGGAGGGGCCGCGGAAGAGGATTTTTCGGATTCGACAGAAGCTGGGATACTTTTTATCTCTCCGACGCACAAATAGACGAAACTGGATATACCATTGAAGTGGCGATTCCCTTTAAAAGCTTAAGATTCCCCAATACCAGTTCCCAGACCTGGGGACTCCAAATAATGAGAACGATAAGGAGGAAAAACGAGGAGATCTACTGGCATCCCCGCTCCAGAGACATAAACGGCTTCCTTGTTCAATCTGGAACATTAAGGATAGATGGAACCATCGAAAGAGGAAAAAATTTCGAGATCATGCCCGTGCTAACCGGGCTGAAACAGTCCGACAAAAAAACCGAACCTGAAGCTGGCATAAACCTCAAATACGGCATCACCTCTGATCTGACAGCCGATATCACCTACAATCCCGATTTCAGCCAGATAGAAGCCGACATGCCGCAGATCGAGGTTAATCAACGTTATGCGCTTTATTATGCTGAAAAGAGGCCTTTCTTTTTGGAAGGAAAAGACCTATTTGATACACCACTTGAACTGGCCTACACTCGAAAAATCGTCGATCCTCAGTGGGGGGTAAAGCTCACAGGAAAAACAGGCAAGACAAGTATAGGCTTTTTAAGCGTCTACGATCATAATCCCCCAGAGATCACACTTCAAAGCTCCTCTGATGAAGACGAAGACGACGAAGAGGAGCAAGAAGGAGATAATCCTTACAATGCCCTGGTCAATATCTTCCGCCTGAAAAGAGACCTCTTTCCGGAATCTCATATCGGATTGATCGTAACAGATAAAGAAATGGGGTATTCATGGAACTCCCTCTCAAACAACTACAACAGGGTTGCGGGTTTCGATGGCCACTTCAAATTCATGAACTACTACAGATTTTCTTTCCAAGTCTTAGGCTCCCAGAGCAAAGTCGAGAATGAAAAAACCGGTTTTATCCCCGCCATGTACTTCAGCCTCGGACGGACTGCCCGCCATTTAAACTTTTCTGCAAGCTGGACAAGCCTCCCGTCTGATTTCGAGGCAACATCAGGTTTTTTCCGCAGAAAAGATATCCAGTCCCTCAGAACCCGCCTGAGTTATACGCTTCTTCCTCAGAATGATATGATTATCTCCATCCGCCCTTCCATCGAATATAATAGAATCTTTGACTTTGACAACACCCTGACCGATGAGGAGTTCCAATTTTCCTGCTTCATAAACGGTTGGAAGCAGTCTCACCTCTGGGCAACCATTTCTTCTGAAATGGAGAGATATGAAGGAATCGACTTCCACAGAAATTCTTTCCGGGCAAATTTTAGCTCTGAGCCATTTTCCTGGTTCAGCGGTAATGTTTCTTATTCATTCGGCGACGCCATATACTACGATGAAAATCCTTATTTGGGTTATAAGACCTCTCTCGGGTTTAGAGTCACACTGAAACCCCTCACCAACCTTCGTTTGTTCTATAACATCAGGAACGATGATTTTTACAAAGAAAAAGGGGGAAAAAGAGAATACAAGGTTAACATTATCAGCCAGCGTATAAACTATCAAATATCCCGGCCCTTATCTCTGCGCCTTATCACTGATTACAATGATTACAGCGGAAATCTCTACATCAGCACCCTTATAAGCTACGAGTACCGGCCTGGCACTGTTTTCTATTTCGGAATCGATGACAACCAGGAAAAAGATGACGCAGGGATTTTCAGAAGAGAGGGCCGCTATTATTTCATTAAATTCTCTTACTGGTGGCGAACTTAAAGGGGAATAGCCTCACTCCCAATTAGCCTGTCATCCACACTCCTAATCTGTCATCCACACTCCTAATCTGTCATCCACACTCCTAATCTGTCATCCACACTCCTTTTTATCATTACTCATTTTTGTCATTCCCGCGGAAGCGGGAATCTAGAAATATGAAAAAGTTTTACGTTTATATCCTTTGCAGAAAAGAAAGATAGGGGACAGGCAACTTTTTAGGAAAAAAGTAGCCTGTCCCCTTTTTTCTCTCCTTTCTACGGTTAGATTTTTAAATGACAAGATGATACTTCTAGGATTAGATTTTAGATGATTCGATTCGCAAACTTGAAATTATATAAATTTGGTGTTATCATATTTCTAAAGTATCTTAACTTCTTATCCAGCATAAATCTTGGAGAAGAAAAATATGAACAGGAAGCTTATCAGACCCAACCTAACAGAAATAAAAGAAAAAATGAGAAGTGAATCAGCCAAAAAGAAATCGCATCCCCCCTACGACACCCATGCTGAGAACTATTATCACCTTAAACAGATGAACAAAAAGACTCCAATGGCAGTTGTCTTCGAAGACGGAGAAATCGTCGAAGGCTACATTGAATGGTATGATAAAAAATGTTTAAAGCTCAACAGAGATAATGCCCCAAATTTATTAATTTACAAAAACAGCATAAAGTACCTCTACAAGCTAAACGATACAAAAGAAAAAACAAAAAAATGAAAAAATGAATCTTCCCAAGATAGGAATAACTCTTGGGGACCCGGGGGGAATTGGCCCAGAAATCGTCCTCAAAGCTCTTTCACTCAAAGATTCCCTTCCCAGGGCTCAGTACATCATTTTCGGCTCCTCTTTTGTTCTTGAGGAAGAAAAACTGGCCATGGGTCTCAAAGTGGATATTCAAGCCTTTGATAAAAAGCAGAGCATCTCTCCTTCTCTTTTTGAAATAGAAAACTCTCTTGAAACCTTGAAAAAAGGTTCTCCTTCAAAGGAAAACGGAGAGGCGTCTTTTCTCTTCTTCAAAAAAGCTCTCGAAGAAACAAAAAGAGGAACAATCGATGCCTTTGTCACAGCACCGATATCAAAAAATTCCTGGAATCTTGCAGGACTCAAATGGCCCGGCCATACAGAATTCCTCTCCCAAACCTATCCTCATGCCATCATGGCCTTCTGGTCAGAAAGAATAAAGGTTGCCTTG
>DAOUYU010000156.1 GCA_030673995.1 Candidatus Aminicenantota bacterium | reverse complement strand
AGCGAAAAAAGAGAGGATATGATGAAAATCGAAACATTTGAGCTTGAAAGAACCCAATCTTTATGGGAAAACAGGGTGAAATACAACCTGACCGAAAGCGGTATTCATCCTTATTCCCTTGAGGAGCTTCTTGACAGGGATGAAATGGAAAAGCTTCTTTCCATACGGCTTGGCTACGGCCAGACAAACGGTTCCGAAGAACTGAGAAAGACGATAAGCCGCCTCTATCCCGGGACTGATCTTGACAATGTCCTGGTGACAAGCGGCTCAGCCGAAGCGAATTTCATAGCCATCTGGACATACCTCAATCCAGGGGACGAACTCATTTTAATGGTTCCAAATTATATGCAGATTTGGGGCATTGCCCGTTCTTTTGGTGTCACCGTCAAACCCTTTCATCTAAAAGAAGAGCTCAACTGGGGACCGGATCTGGAAGAGCTGAAAAACCAGATATCATCCAGGACAAAAATGATTGCCGTTTGCAATCCGAATAATCCTACGGGCGCTGTATTGAGTAAAGAAGCAATGAAGGAAATTGTCCACCTGGCTGAGGAGGCAGATGTTTGGGTCTATTCAGACGAGATATACAGGGGAGCAGAATTGGCGGGTGAAGAAACACCCACTTTTTTGGGGATGTCAGACAAAGCCATCGCCTGCGCCGGACTCTCCAAGGCTTATGCTCTTCCCGGACTGAGAATGGGATGGCTAGTTGGGCCAAAAAAGATGATCGAGAAGGCGTGGGCCAGCCGTGATTATACATCCATCTCTTCAGGAATTCTCAGCAACCGTGTGGCAACCTTGGCTCTTCAACCTGAGCTAAGAGAGAAGATATTGAGCCGCAACCGAAGATTCTTGAGGGAAAATTTAGCTGTGCTAGAAGAATGGCTGGGAAAATATAATAACCTATTCAGCCTGATTCCTCCCCGGGCAGGAGGAGTGGCGTTTCCCCGGTACGACATGGAAATCAATTCCACAGAGCTTGCCACTAAACTCATGCAGGAAAAAAGTGTATTTATCGCTGCCGGTGACTTGTTTGGAATGGACCACTACTTACGGATAGGGATTGGCTCTGAAAAGGATTATTTCACGGCTGGCTTAAGCCTTATAGATGAAACTCTGCAAGAAATCATTCATAAATATTCAGGTTAATCAATCCACAGTCAGTGTTTTACTTATATTCCGAGGCCGGTCAGGATTGATTCCCTTTTCCTGGCTTACATAGTAGGCAATCTGCTGGGCAACAATATTCCCAAGGATGGGAACAAAGAAGTAATTCTGAGAAGGCAGAGTAATGAGTTCATCTGAATTGAGAGAAAGAGAATCATCAAGCGGTGCTATGGTACAAATTTTGCCGAAACGGCAACTCACTTCATTGATATGGGAAAGAGTCATATAAACATCCTCAAGAGTAGAGAGGAAAATTACCCAATCGTCTTTCTTAATAATTGCCAGAGGACCATGTTTGAACTCAGAAGAATATATCCCTTCACAGGGAATATAGGTGATCTCCTTCATTTTTAAAGCTGCTTCCAGACATACGCCAAAATTTATTCCATAGCCGAGATAATAGAGGTATTCCTTCTTTGCCAGAAAACGAGCAATCTCCTTACATTTTTCCGAAGTTTGGGATAAAGTCTCCTTGATAAGAAATGGTAGAGTTCCAGAATCTTCTTCTAAAGCTATATTATGCTTATTCTTCCTCTTTCCCAATGTCAGTGATAAATAGAGTAAAATAATCACTTGATTGGTAAATGTTTTAGTGGCCGGAACACTTATTTCAATATTAGAAAGAAGAGGCAAATAGTGCTTTACCCTGAGCTGGAGGGAAGAACCGAGAACATTCACTAAGGCCAGAATTTTCTTGGCCTTTTTCTCTTCTAAAAAGTTCAAAACACTCACCACGTCTTTTGTCTCTCCACTTTGAGAAATAAGAATATAAGCTCCCTGAGAAAGGTCTGCCTGACCGAAAACCGCCTTGAACGCACCAGCAACTACCGGGACTGCCTCGATTCCAGCGATATTACTTAAATAATATGCTCCAAGCACGCAGGCATTATAAGACGATCCTGAACCAATAAGATAAATCCTGTTTTCATCTTTTAATTCAGAACAGAATTCATCCATCTGACTTGGCTCTTTCAAGAAATTGATCAAAGCCTGAGCCTTCTCTGGCTGTTCATGAATCTCCTTAAGCATAAAATGAGGAAATTCTCCTTTTTCAGCTTCTTCTATATCCAGAGTGCACTTGTATGGACTCCTTTCAATCTTTTCTCCTGAAGAAAGTTTCCGGATTTGATAGGAATTCCAACTGTATTCAACATATTCCCCATCATAAATCGAAACAATCGAATCCGTGAATTGAATGATCGATGGCAAATCAGAAGAGCAACAGATGAAATCATTGCCTATTCCAAGGAAAAGTGAAGAGTTCTTCTTAACGCAATACATCTTATCTGAATTTTTCCGGGTTATCACATAGGCATAATCACCATTAAGGATGGTATCCGCTTCCTGGACAGCGTTCTTCATGTTTCTCTTTTGTTTATATCCCTCCTCAATAACATGAACCACAACTTCACCGTCATTTTCACCTTTGAAGACATGTCCTTTTTTCTCGTATTCTTCGATGAGCTCCTTGGTATTCACTATGTTTCCGTTATGGGCACCCACCATGTTCTTCGAGCAATCGTAGTGGGGCTGCGAATTCTGCTTGGAAGGAGGTCCAAATGTTGCCCACCGAAGCTGAACTATACCTTTGTATCCTCTGAGTTTTTCAAAATTATATTTTTTATTGACCTCTTCGATCTCACCGACATCCTTTTTCAACTCGATGGAATCAGGTTCAAAAGCCGCCATTCCCACAGAATCATATCCTCTGTAGGTTAGTTTTCTTCCTGCTCGAAGAAGATTTTTTCCTAAATCTTCTCTGAAATCCTTGAAAATAATCCCAAATATTCCACACATTTTTTACGAATACCTTATTATCCTCTATAAAACTTGATAATGGAAGAGACGATAAAATTCTGCTGGGCTGTAGTTAGCTCCGGATAGATGGGTAATGCCAGAACCTCAATAGCTGCATTTTCTGCGACAGGCAAATCTCCTTTTTTGTAGCCGAGATAAGAAAAACATTTCTGAAGATGAAGAGGTAATGGATAATAGATAGCAGTGCCAATACCGTTTTCTTTCAAGAACTCCTGCAATTCATCCCTTTGTCTGGCTTTTATGACATATTGATGGTAGGTGTGGTAATTTTTGATACCGCTATCCCTGTAGAGGGCTTCCGGAATATGAACCAAGCCCTCTTCCAACACACCAGATTCTTTAAATATTTTATCGTAATACGAAGCTCTTTCTCTCCTCTCTTGCTGCCAGCTCTCCAAGTAGTTGAGCTTGACTCTAAGGACTGCAGCCTGGAGTGCATCAAGGCGGAAATTACCGCCGAGAATATCATAAAAATATTTATCTCTCGATCCATGTCTTCTTAACAGCATCAACTTATGGGCCAATTTTTCATCATCTGTCAGAACCATCCCGCCATCCCCGTATCCCCCTAGATTCTTCGAAGGAAAAAAGGATAAAACACCACAACTTCCCATAGAACAGGCTTTTTTGACTCCATCAGGTTCAGGATATTCCGCACCGATCGCCTGTGCCGCGTCTTCGATCACGGCTAAATTGTGTTTTTTGGCCAGAGCCATGATTGAAGTCATATCCGCACACTGTCCATAAAGATGGACCGGTATGATTGCTTTTATATTCGAATTCCCTCTTTCCTCTATCTCCTCTCTAAGCAATTCCTCCAGTTTGGCAGGATCTATGTTATAGCTCTTGTTTTCAATATCACAGAAAAGCGGCTTTGCTCTTTGCCTGGCGATCGCACCGGCAGTAGCAAAAAAGGAGAAAGGGGTGGTTACAACTTCATCTCCATCACCTACTTCCAAAGCCATTAAGGAAATTATCAGGGCATCGGAACCTGAAGAGACTCCTACTGCGAATTTTATTCCGCTGTAAGCAGCTAATTCCCTTTCAATACCTTCAACTTCAGCGCCTAATACAAACCTCTGGGAGGATATAACTTCTAAAATCTTCTGGTTGATTTCTTCCCGGATGCTCTGGTATTGCGCTTTTAGATCCAAAGGCGGAATGTTCATTTCTCTCTCCTTTCAC
>DAOUYU010000047.1 GCA_030673995.1 Candidatus Aminicenantota bacterium | reverse complement strand
GATTAGAAAAACGACGATTAAACTGACATCAATCTGAAGCATTTTAAAAAAGGAAGATTATTGAATTAGCCAAAAATTTACCATGATTATAGGAAAAATGCAAGCTAAAAAGACAAGTCAAAAAGAGAAAAGCAAACAGAAAAAAAAAGAAGAAAAAGGGAAGAAAAAGAGTGAAAAAAATTAAAAAAAGGATTAAACGATCAATTTTTGGGTCAAAATCATCTCTTTAAGAAAAACCGTGAGGTGTTTTTTCCTTTTTTACTACTTCTCCTGCCAGGAGACGATGGTATATCTCTCAAACAGATCCAGTTTTTCGGCGAGTCGTTTGACTGCAGCCCCGACAACATCGCTGTCGTACAGGATTTCGATCGAACCCTCCCAATCTGGCACTTCGCCATCCTTCACCTTGTGGTCATGGATCTTGATCTCGGCCTTTTGCTTTGTACTCTCCTTGGAGGCATCGGGCACCATGATGGATATACCCCCTACGATCCTGATATCGCTGTCATCGTTATTCAGCCAATCTCCGTGCTTTCCCCCCTTTTGATGCTTCTGGTGAAGGTCCAGTTTGGTCTTATTGCCATACAGAGTGATCATTCCTTCTATATCCACATCGCCGTTCTTGACTTTAAATTCCGCTTTACTCTTATCACCCGATCCGCCAGCGGCCAGGACGGAACCCGCAAGATGAGTATATGAATTATTTTCTTCGGTGTCGTCATTGTTAAATTCTATCTTTGCTTTTCCGTCACCCTCCCCGATCAAATATATATCCCCGGTGATATCATACATGCCTTTCTTGATCTTGAACTCGGCGTCTCCCTTGCTGTCATTGCCCAGGATATAGATATCACCATCCCAATCAAAGGAGGTGACGCTTTTCATCTCAATCTTCCCTCCATCGAAAATAAGGGTTCCTGTGCCCTCGATGGTCAGGTCTCCCTCTAATTTGAGTTTCCCACCAGTTAGCAGAACGACATCGTCTTCGGTGCCTCCCAGATTAACATAGCCATCACCGTCCGGGTCGATGAATGCATCGCCCGCTTCCTTCCCTTCGATAGTGATCGTCTGGGTCGGTGTCGTGGCGTGGGCGTCGGCAGCCAATTGCTGGATGTACGTCTCCATCGTTTCACAGTCAATGGAAACATTCGGATTTGCCAAACCTATGCTCGCTTCAAAGCTCTTGCCCTCCTCATATTCGTAGGTGTTAATGGGATCACCTTCAAAAACACCCTTCAGGTCCCCTCCACCTTGTTTATCCAGCCTCTTGCCCAAGTTTGTGATGATTTGGTTAAGTGTGTTGCTGTCTTCAAAAGCCAGGCCCAGCCTGTTGGGGCCGGGGCTATTTACGGCGTGATCTATTCCGCTTATGAGAATATTTCCCTTGACATTCCCCTTATGATCAAAGATCTTCAGATTGGCATGGTTGCTGGGGCTGCCAAAGACGTTGATCGCATTCTCCGGAGCAGGGATGGGATATTTAGATTGGAGACCCACTCTGACAGTCCGGGTTATGGTTTGAGAGCCAAACACAACACTGCCTGAGGCTTCTATGAAAGGATTCTCTCCCCCAAGATCGGTGATACTAATCTCGATATCTCCCATCTTAATCCCGTCGGAAGTCTCAATATCGGAAATAGTCATTGTCCGCAAGTCGTTATCCCCACTCCAGGTCGATACATTCTGTTCATTCATCGCCCAGATAGCTCGTTCAATGCCAGCTTCAGCCAATGAGAGGGCTGACAGGGAATTAAGGGATTTTTTAACGAGCTTTCGTTCAATAGAGACTTTGAACATAAAAGGTACAGCAAGAAGAAGCAAGAAGGTCGAGATGACAAGACCAACAATCAAGACAAAGCCCTGTTCTCCCTGCTTGTTTTGAGAATTTTTTCCTCGTAAAACCTTAATTTTTCTAGTTCCCTTGTTTTGAATATATTTTTTGGTTTGTGGAAATAATGTTTTCTTTTCCACCATCCTAACCAATGTCATTCTTATCAAAGACAAAACATAAAGTCAAATCAGCGGGATTCTCGAGAAAGCACGTTCTGTATTTGAAATTTCTTAATTTCTCCCACCAAAAAAAGGGAGCCGGCTACAAGCACGCACCCGCGAGAGCCGGCGCTTTTGAGAGCTAAGTCCAACGCCTTTTTTACATCCGGCTCCAGGATCATTCGGTTCTTAAAGCTCTGGACCGCATCTCTTATATCTTCAGGTTTAGCTGCCCTGAAGTAAGGGAAGCAAGTGAGGATGATTTTCTCCGCCAGAGGGAACAGGATATCTGCAATCTTTGCAATTTTTTTATCCCTCATGACAGCAAAAACAAGCACAAGGGGAGAAGGGAGAAAATCTTCTGCATACTTTTTTAAGGCTCGAGCTCCCTCCTCGTTGTGGGCTCCATCCAAAATAACAAGCGGATTGTTCGATAACATCTCCAGGCGCCCATCCCATTCCGTTTTCTCGATTCCTTCAATAATCTTTTTCCTCTCCAGTCTTCTCCATCTTTTGGAAAGTTGTTCCGCAGCCACGATAGCTATAGCAGCATTTCTACCCTGGTGTTCTCCCCGAAGGGAAGGTGAAAAATGGTATGCTTCTCCATCTTCTCGATAGATAAAGGAATAACCTTTTCCTGTTTTTTGGACATGAAAACACCCTTCTCTGGCAAAAACACCGTGAAAGGGAGCACGGAGCTGTTCAGCCCTTTTCTTTATAGTCTCATAGGCCTCACCTCTTTCCACCCCACACACCACAGGAATACCGTCTTTGACAATACCCGCTTTCTCAAAGGCTATCTGACTTAATCTTTCCCCTAAAAATTTCTGATGCTCTTCAGAAATGGTGGCTATCACTGAAGCAGTGGGTTCTACGACATTGGTAGCATCGAACCTTCCACCCATACCTACCTCTAAAACCGCCATATCCACCTTTTGCTCCTCAAAATAGAGCAAAGCCAGGCAGGTTAAAAGCTCAAAATAAGTTGGAGGTGAGAGTAATTTTTTCGAAGCGATCAAATCTTCGATCCTTTCCCGGAGAGCTGTCAGAATCCTGCTAAAGCTCCGAGCCGGAATGGGCCTCTTCCCAATTCGAATCCTCTCCTCGACTCTAACCAGATGCGGTGAAGTAAAGAGGCCGGCTCGAAAATTATGGAGTGTTAAAATTCGGGTCAGCATGGCACAGACAGAACCCTTCCCGTTCGTTCCTGCCACTAAAAGAGAGCGGTATGTGTTGTGGGGGTTGTTGAAGGAAGAAAGAATTGTTCTGACATTATCAAGGCCGAACTTAATGCCCAGGTTTTGTATTTTTTCGAGATACCTCAGGCATTGTTCGTAATTCATTCAGGACAGTTGAGAAAAAGACGTAGAGTTCTGATGATATAAGCACGCAGATTTTTTCTCTCCACTACATCATCCAGCATTCCATGGAGAAGAAGAAATTCTGACCGCTGAAATCCTTTCGGCAACTTCTCTTTTATGGTTTGTTCGATGACCCGCGGACCTGCAAATCCAATAAGCGCATCGGGCTCAGCTATGTTGATGTCACCCAACATGGCGAAGCTTGCGGTGACCCCGCCGGTTGTGGGATCCGTAAGCAAGGAGATAAAAGGGATGCCAGCCTCATCCAGCCTGGCTATAGCAGAGCTTGTCTTCATGAGCTGCATTAGGGAAAGGACTCCTTCCTGCATCCTTGCTCCGCCAGAGCTGGAAGAGGTGATAAAAGGCAGTTTCTCCTTAAGGGCAAATTCTGCGGCCCTCGTTATCTTTTCTCCCACAACAGAGCCCATACTGCCGCCCATAAAGGAAAAGTCCATGGCTGAAATGACGACTCTTATCCCTCCCATCTCTCCTTCCGCATTCAGCACTGCATCATGAAGCGATGTGCGTTTTCTGCTTTCCTTAAGCCTCTGTGAATATTTCATGCTGTCTTCAAAGTGAAGAGGATCTTTAGGATAAATGTTCTCGTCTATGAGATTATACTGGCCGTCATCGAAAAGCATCGCAAGGCGCTCCGTAGCCGACAGCCTGAAGTGAAAATCGCAGGTAGGACAGACTGATAGATTAGCCAGGATATCTTGCTTGTACAAGATACGACGGCAGCTGTTACACCTCGTCCATAAACTCTGCATTATAGGGCTCTAAAATTTCTCAAAATTTATTTAATTGTTTTTTCTTTTCCGATGGAGATTACTCTTTAAGCTTTTTGGCAAGATTCTCTATCACAGAATCTGCGCTTGGAAGATCCGGGATATCGGGAATTTCCTCGTCACTTTCATCCTTATCCCGGAGATATTTCATGACAGACTCCATCAATTCATCTTTATCATAAGGCTTTTCAAAATAACCAGTTGCTCCAAAAGTTCGCAAGGCTTCATTTCTGTACTGATGACCCTTGTATACCGCGGTAACAATAAAAACCGGAACTCTACCCTTGCTCTCCTGCGTAATTTTCTGGGAAAGGTCAAAACCGTGCAGTTTGGGGAGCATAGCCTCAAGAATGACTAAATTTGGTTTTTCTTCTTCATATTTTTCATAGGCCGAAGCGCCATCCGTGGCCTTTATAACCTTGATATTTTCGGCTTCAAAAAGCTCGGCTAAAGTATTCAACGCTTTTTTATCATAGTCGACAATTAATACTTTTTTTTCTGCCATGTTAAAACTAAAAAAAAATATTAAAATAATCCTTTGGAATTGTCAACAAACTGGGAATATAAAAAGGGAACAGAAAAAAGAGGAAAGGACAAAAAAAAGAGGAGAACAAAAATGTTCTCCTCCTCTCAAAGGAATGAAGTTCTCTTTATCTTTTGCGCAAATAAATGCTTCCGCTGAAGGTGGAGAGCTTCATGTAAGCTCCCCCTTTATTGACAACTCCGCTAATCGCTTTTTTGCTGAGCTTGCCTGATATGGTGATGTCAAAATCGCTCTCGATCCTTCCGCTAAAGGTTTTTGCCTCGAGCTCAAAACCAGAACCAGAGGGAATAAACATCCTGATGCTCCCGCTATGTGTATGGAGAGTGTATCTCCCGTTTGGATTAATGTCCCCATCATAAACGATGGAACCACTCAGAACTTTCCCCTTAACGGTCTTAGCTCCTATCACCTCCCTCATCTCTATCCCACCTGAAGTCGTCTCAGCTTCTATTGAACCTTTGATCCGTTCAACTTTGATTTTGCCGGATACTGTCTTCAAATAAGCATCTCCCCCGATATCTTGAAGCTCCAGCTTCCCGCTGATGTTTTCACAATCCACTCCTTTAGCCGCTTTTTTTACATACACACTTCCGCTTGTAACTTTGACCTTAACTTCCCCTCCAATATCTTTGAGATCAACGCTTCCGCTTGTAACGTCCAGCTTAACCTCGCCTCCAATATTTTCCATTCCAACACTGCCGCTTATCAAGTCGATTCTTATAGAAGCCTTCGAAGGTACCCACAGGTTGTAGTGGACAGAAACCGATGATCTCCTCCTCCGAAATCCTCTGCTTTTCGGATATTCAGTTTTGATCCGAAGAGTATCGCCTTCTTTCTGAACCACGATTTTTACTTCTGCTGCGTTCTCTTTGGCTTGCGAGAGGGAAGAGGCTTTTGAAGTCTTAAGGGCATCAATCTTCACATCTCCTTTATTCCAGCTCTTAACCTCTATGCTTCCCGATATATTATTGAGAGAAACATGACCATCCTTTGCCAGCTTGACTGTTCGCTCAAACTTCTCTTCATACTTCTCCCTTCCTGCTGACTCGGCAGGATAAAATCCCATAAGCATAAGGAAAAACAGCCCGGCTAGAATGGCCGTAAGCTTTGCTGCTTTATTTGATTTCATGATCGCCTCCTTTTTCGAAACTATAGTATCGTCCCTATCCCTTTTGAGGAAGACGTTTTTATTGCTTCTATCATTTTATTGAGAAAATCCACCTTCTCCCGGTATGCAGCCAGTAGATAAATTCTGGCTTCATTGTTATCCGGCTCCTGGAGGATGAGCTGCCTGAAGGCGGCAATGGAAGAATCGATGATTTCCAGGTTTATATTAAAAACCTCGGCAACCTGAGGGTCCTCCGCTCCCCCCTGGGCAGAGACCGCTTCCCAGAGCGCCTTTATAGCCAATTGATAGTGACCTTCGGCCTCGTTTAACTTGGCCAGAGTGTATTTCTGCAGGTCCTCTCCTTCCCGGTTACTCCTGCCGCCCCAGTACTGCAATCCAAACAGGCCAATAAAAATAAAAAAGGCCGCAAGCAGTGCTCCGATCGAAGCATATTTAAGCCTTGGCGGCTGAAAAAGAAGGCTGAGCCGCCCTCTTTTTTGCCTCCGGACAGTCAAAACCTTCTGTTCCTCTGTCCCCAGCTTTGCCCTTATCTTTAGCCAGGACTGCCCGGACGGAGTGAGATTTTCTAAGCTTTTTGCCCTTTCTACGATTGCCTGAAAGTCCTCAAAAAACTGCTTGCAATCCGGACAGGAGCCGAGATGTTGTTCAAGATTCAAATTCTGTTTGTCATTTATCTTGCCGTCCATACACTCACTGATTAATCTTTTTGCTCTAGAACATCTCATTTTTTATCTCCCTACAACGCCTGTTTATCTTTAAGATACTTTCTTATTTTAATCCTCGCCTTAAAAAGCTGCGACTTGGATGTGCCAACCGAGCAGCCGAGCATGAGTGCAATCTCCACGTGTTTAAAGCCCTGGACATCATGGAGCAGAAAAATAGTTTTAAGCTTCCCTGACAGGCTCTGGATGGCATCATCCAGCGATTCTTTTATCATTCTATCGTCGGATTTATATGTATGCCCGTTAATTCTTCCTTCCATTTCACTCAAAGACATAGCTCTCTGGAGAGTGCTTTTGCTTTTGCGCAAATAGCTGTAACAGGTATTGATCGCTATACGATAAAGCCAGCCAACAAAAGTATCCTCTGTCCGGAGGTCCTGAAGGCGGGTAAAAATTTTTATAAAGATATCCTGCAGTAAATCTTCAGCTGTCTCGCTGTTATTTGTGTAACGATAGACCAGGTTGAAAATGGAGCGGTTGAAACGCTCATAAATGGCTTCCATCGCCTGGATGTCTCCTTTGCGGCTGCGCACTATCAGGTCCTTCAGCACTGAAGAATCCTTTAGGTCTGTGGCGAAAACCGATTCCTTTTCTTCTTGAGTCAAGAACGTCCTCTCTTCTTTTTGTTCCATTTTAACAGATTGGACGCCAACTATTCCATACATCCTTTCAAGTGTGGTGGTCGCAGCAGGATTCAGCATCTATAATTTTCTCCTTCACTAATAACGATGAATGAGAGCTCTAAAAGGTTGCCTGTGGATAGAATTTTTTTTAAAATAAAAGCAAAAAAATCTGGTACAGAAAAACAGAGAAGAGGCCTGCAGCCGGAAGAGAAATTATCCAGGCAGAAAAGATTTTTTTTATCACATCCAGGTTAATAGCGGAGATTCCTCGCGCCAGCCCGACACCTATGATGTTGCCCACTGCCACATGCGTGGTGGAGACAGGCATACCGAGACGCGAACAAAGGAGAACTGTGGTTGCCGTCCCGAATTCGGCAGAAAAACCACGGGTGGGAGTTATAGAAGTGATTTTTTCCCCAACTGTTTCCATAACGCGGTGACCCCATGTATAAATACCGAAGGCTAAGCCTGCCCCTCCAAGAAGTAACAACCAGAGCGGGATCGAAACTTGCATTTCCACTTCCTGCGTCTGGATAATAACCACGATAGCTGCGACAGGTCCAATCGCATTGGCCACATCATTGGCACCGTGAGAAAAAGCCTGGAAACTGGCCGAAAGGATTTGTAATGGATTGGCCATCTTTTCAACCTGATAATAAGGGTCCATATCGCTTTCCTTATATTTTCGAAGAAGGAAAGATCCAAGGAAAAATCCTCCGGCACCGATGCCAAGAGAAATAAGAAGGGCCTCCAAAAGAGGGAAGTCAAGATCAAGGTGTTTCAATCCTTTATAGATCACAGCCAGCGAAAGGATAAAACCAACCATCCCGGTGAAAAATGGGCCTATCCTGCGTGTTTGCGTAATGGGATCAGGCGAACTCAGGATAAATTTTTTAATGATAGAAAAAATTGTAAAAGCAATAAGGCCGCCAAAAATCGGAGAAATGATCCAGCTCAAGACCACATAGAGCACAATTTTCCACTCTATACCTGCAAAACCAACGCTCACAAGGCCAAACCCAAGTACTCCACCTATGATGGAATGTGTTGTTGAAACCGGGAGCTTAAAATAGGTCGCAATATTAACCCAGAGGGCCGAAGCCAATACAGCAGCCAGCATCCCGAATAAAAGATAATTGGGCTTATCGGCAAATTGAGAAGGATCTATAAGCCCTTTCCGTATAGTATTGGCCACATGGCTACCCACCAGAACAGCACCTAGAATATTACAGACAGCCGCCACTATAACTGCTTTTTTTATGGTTAAAGCCTTTGATGCAACGGAAGTGGCCATAGAGTTGGCCACATCATTGGCTCCGATATTGATAGCACTGTAAAGCCCCACTAAAAGAGCAGAAATCAGGATGAAAACGCTAATATCCATTCAAATTCACCGTTTCCATTTCCGCATTTAAATCCATAATCTTCACCAGTATTCAATAAATCTGAAAATGAAAAAAATCGAAAACTTTAGCTGCCTAATCTCAGGTGTTGTGCAGCATCATTCTCATCTGGTCTCCGGCATTCTCTGCATGATTGGCCAAAGTGCCAAGCTCCTTAAGGATATTCATCCACATCACGACAGAAACAGGGTCTAATTTTTCCTCGATGGAAAACAATTTTTTTGCCGTATTCATCTGAGCTTTATCCGCTTCCCACTCCTTCACCTTAATCTGCTCGATCAACTCCGTGACTTTGTGTGCTTCAGCGCCCCCGAAAGAAGTTTCTGCCAGGAGTTTGATTTCACTCGAGACGATCATTGCCATCTCATAGGTCTCAAGAACTTTATTAACAAAATCTTTTAAGTCTTCTTTCATTTCTTCTGGCACCGTGGTCTTTCTAAGGATAAGCAAAACTGCCAAATCCTCTGCAGAATCGGCAATATGGTCCTGTTCTTTCAGGAAGCGTAAAAGGTCACCTCTAGCAACAGGTAAAAATATACTCTTGGGCAATTGACTCCTAATATCTTTTTTCACCATATCGGCGTAATGCTCTGCCTTGAAAATCTTTTTGGCAATCTCTTTGACTTTCTTTGTTTCTCCTTGCAGCAATGCATCTATAAGAGGTCTGACTAAATCCACGCATTCTTTCACTTTCACCATATGCTGATAAAGAGGTTCAAAAGGGGATTTTCCGAACAATTTACTTATAATACTCATCTGTACACCTCATTTTTTAAGGGAGGGAAATCAATTTAGTTTTAATTTTATTCATCACCAGGAAAGAAATCAATTGCTTTTTTTTCTCAATATCTCTCCTATTTTGAATTCCATATCCTTGTGATGAGTTCCCTTCCAGAAAACGCGACTGCACTTGGGACAGAGGGCAAACGATTCGGCCTTTTCATAAACAAAGGGAGTGACCAAATTCTTGGCCCGGCTTCTGGGCAAATCTTTGAGCTCACTATTGCATTCGATGCAGCGAGAATAGGGTCTGACAATCTGCCAGAGCTCAAACTCATCCAAAACCTGCTCGACCTGAGTGTTCCAATCTTCGCTTTCTATGAATAGGGTTTCAATACCACGAGATTTCTCGATCAATGCGTTATCCCTGCTCAAAAGAATCCTTCCCTCTTTCTGTGCCTGAACCAGGAGGTCGGAATCTTCGATTTTGCTGAAGTAGATGACATCGAATCCGAGAATTTTAAGCCACTTGGCTAACTTCCCGAGCATACAGTCAACGATGAATTTCATGCAGAATGCTAAAGCCCAAGGAACTGTACACTTAGCCCTGAGATGAAAATCATAGCGCCTGCCAGGGCATGGACATATCTCTCCAGGCTTCCCAGACGAACAAAACTCACCCCCCACGAAGAAATGGCGATAATGGTGAGCATTGTTACTATTGTGGTCAGACCAAAGACCGAAGCCACCAAAATGACTCCACCGACATTGTGTTTCGCAGCAGGATACATGACTAAAGGAATGAGAGGCTCGCAAGGACCGAACACAAATATGGTAAAAAGAATCCAGGGCGTAAGGCTTGCCTTTTTTTTCTGGTCATGTAAATGGGAATGCTCTCCTTCATGGGCGTGAAGATGCTCATGCTTCTCACCATCTGCATGGATATGAAGATGTTTATGGGGCTTGTTTTTTATCGCTCTGTGCAATCCCCAGATAAAATAGGCAAAGCCAAAGCCGATAAGAAGCCAGGCAGCCGCTCCACCCCGAAACGACTCAATTGACTCCAGGCGTAAAACTGCAAGCCCCAAAGCAATACCTGCAAGCCCCAGTATCACAGAACTCAATACGTGCCCCAATCCGCAAAGAAAGGAAATAAAGAGTGTTTTTCGAAGGGACCATTTTCGGGCCCGGCTCATGACGATAAAAGGGAGATAATGGTCAGGCCCGAGAACGGTATGCACTAAACCAAGGATTGCTGCAGTTCCTGCTATGACTAAAATCTGGCTATTTATCATTTTTTCTCGCTCCTCATAATGGTGGACGGTAGGGGACTTGAACCCCCGACCTCAGCGTTGCGAACGCTGCGCTCTCCCAACTGAGCTAACCGCCCACA
>DAOUYU010000133.1 GCA_030673995.1 Candidatus Aminicenantota bacterium | reverse complement strand
ATTATGCTAGGAATCTTATTTCCTCTGATAATTCTAATTATTTCCTTCGTGTTGACCTATTTCCTTTATCGCCATTTTTCCCGCAAGCTATGAAAAAGGGGACAGGCTACTTTTTATTAAAAAGTTGCCTGTCCCCTTTTTTGATCATTGATTTAACAGGGGAAAATCATCATCATTTGAAGAAAATAAAGAAATAGATTAAAGTATAATTTGAGGAATGTTATGGAGAGGAAATCGATTGTTGCGGCATTAATAATACTTTTGTTTATTCCTTTATATGCAGAGAAGAAAAGAATAGTTGAGCCTCCTGAGAAATATAAGAAATGGGTGAAGGAAGAAGTCGTCTACATCATTACTCCAAGAGAAAAAGATGTTTTTCTTCAGCTAAAGACCAGTAAAGAAAGAGAAATTTTTATTGAAGCTTTCTGGAAGCAAAGAGACCCAACGCCCGGGACTCCTCGAAATGAGTTTAAAGAAGAGCATTATCGTAGATTAAGCTATGCGAATGGATTCTTCGGAAGAGGAACTCCAAGGCCTGGCTGGAAAACAGATCAAGGAAGAGTATACATTGTATTAGGACAGCCAATAAGTATTGAAACATACGATAGTGTTATGAACGTTTATCCCACTCAAATCTGGTTTTATCTTGGTGATCCCAAATATGGGCTGCCTCCGGGCTTTAACATTGTATTTTTCAAAAAAGAGGGTATTGGCGAATATATTTTATACTCGCCTTCAGACCACGGACCGCAGAGCTTGATTGCTGATTACTTGGGAGACGCCAGGAACGTACAAGATGCATATCAGCGATTATCCCGGTTAGAGCCCAATCTGGCCAGACACACTCTTTCCCTTATTCCGGGAGAGAGATCTATGCCAGGTCTTGTTTCTTTAGCTTCAAATGCATTGTTCGGTGACGTATTTTCCTCTCCACAGAAAAAAGTAGAAGATAAGTATGCTGAAGCTATCCTGAAGTACAAAGATATTGTTGAGGTTGAATACACCGCGAATTATATAAGCAGCGAAGCCATGGTCAAAGTCATTAAGCATGATTCAGGATATTATCTCATTCATTATTCTGTTGAACCCAAAAAGCTTTCCGTGGATTTATATCAGAACAGCTACAATGCTTATTTTGAGCTTGACGGGAGGGTGACCGACCTCGCAGGAAAGACAATATTTCAGTACAGCAAGCAAATCCCGTTGAGTCTCAGCAAAGAGCAGTTGCAAGATTTGGAGGCAAAACCTTTTTCTCTTCAGGACATGTTTCCTCTCGTGCCCGGGCATTACAAATTCAATCTTCTCGTAAAAAATACTGTTTCCAAAGAATTTACATCATTCGAGAGCGACATCATCATTCCGCAGGATGTTTCTATCCCTCATATGAGCTCGCTGATTTTGGGTTATCGTGTGGATAAAAGCCCAGGGGAGGTCAGAAATATTGTTCCTTTTCGGGCAGGGGAGAACCAGATATTGTGTCAGTCGAGGAGGACTTTTGCCAGAAAGGAACATTTATCAATCTTTTTCCAAGTCTTGGGATTAGACAGTGATTTCAAGTCTCAAGGTGCTGTCCGTTTTGTCTTTTTCAAGGAAGGCCAAGAATTCTTTTCCAAGATTAAAAAGATCAGCGAGTATCAAACAGAGAAGGATTTTATCGAAGAGCAATCTCTGGATGATTTCGCTCCTGGCTATTATAGTCTCAAGATTTCGGTTTTGGATAAAAAAGGGAAAGAAATTCTCTTCGAGTCAGAGGACTTTGAAATAACTTATGTGGCGAGTATACCAAGACCTTTTGTCATTTCTAAAGTCATGCCTTATTCCCGCCTTGAGGAATACGATTACAATATTGGGATACAATTATTGAACTTAGGAAGGGCTGAAGAGGCCTTTACCTTTTTAGAAAAGGCCTATCATAAGAATCCTAGCCAGTTGCATTATGCTTTAGGCCTCAGCCAGGTGCTTTTTACAAAAGGAGAATACCAGAAGGCGAATGAAATACTCGTGCTTTTTCTGAACACTCCAGATGAAAGTGAAGGAGTCTTGTACATCCTTGGTAAAGTGGCTCATGCGCTGGGACAATTTCGAAAAGCTCTTTCCTATTACGAAAAATATTTTTCCCGGTTTGGCATGAATCTGGAGATACTGAATTTGATGGGAACATGTTATTATAAACTTGGAAATAAAAAAGAGGCTTTGCAAATTTGGCAGAGATCAGTAGAGATAAATCCTGACCAGGAAGAAATTAAAAAACTTGTTAAGTCTTTAAAAGATAAAATATAAAATACAAGTTATTTTTCTCGTTGGCTAAGAAGATAGTCAACTGCAAGAACGTCAAAAACATATGCTGCTGAACCTCCTATTACGTACTCTGTCTCATACCAGTCCCAGGTATCAGAACGATATTCTATAAACTTTGGCCGCAGGAAAGATGCACCTGAAACCACTCCTCCGGGGATATAGGTCCACTCAGACCTGTTAAAACCATACCCTACGGTTGCAGAATTAACACCCACTCCAGAAACATAGGAGTGGTTTGTGGCGGGGTGGCAGCCAAAGTTATAATTCAGGGCTGAACACAGGTATTCTTCATCGAAAATTTCCGGGAAGTGCTTTATGAAATAATAGGTTCTTGCGCCAAGATCCAAAACATCCCAGTTATTTCCCCAAACCTTAAAATAAAAATTCACGCCGTAGGGACTCTTCCCAAATTCCTCTTTCATGAGTATTTTAAGCTCCTTCAATTTCTCAACAACTGCCTTCTTGAACTCAGCATTTTCTATCTTTGCCAGGACACGCACCAATGTAAAACCTGAAAATTTCCAGAAATAAAAGGCAGGCATAGACTTAATGTAAGGGATGAGTTTGAGCAGACTATTTTTGTATTTAACATCTCCGGTTGTCAGGAAAAGTTCAGCTGTGGCAGCAAGCTCCCAGGAGTGATATTCATCCTCAAGGGGCTGGTATGTAACCTTGAAATGAACAGGAATGTGATTCTGTTCGTATTCCCAAACATCTTTGGCAGCCTTCAAACATTCTTCTGCAAGATTGATATCATAATCCTTGAGCACTCGGGAGCAGGCGGCGGCAACCTGGGCAAACTGGTACTGTCCGCCAGTATTCCTGTTGGTGAATACCCACCTGTCATCGAACTTCCCAGAGCGCCCCTCTTCTCTCTCACTCGGTTTCAACGATGGGTCATATATAAGTCCGTCAGTAATATTTACGGGGTCGCCCACAACTATATAGTCCAGAATGTTGTTTTCGATTATTCCAGGACAGATATGACCTGCTGCTCGATAGAGTGCCAATAGATTTTCCAAACCGTAAGATATCTGCTGAAGCATGTCGTTCTTTCCATCTGGTTGGAAGAGATTCACTCTCTTCTTTTCCTTGATGATAGAAGTCATGTCTCTGTCAGTCTTGAACTCCTCCTGGGCAAGGGCCATCCAGAGGACAGTCCGGCATATGCTCCCGAAGGGCAGATCGTTGTCTCCTGCATCGTGCCATCCACCCCAGTCAAGACCGGGGATGTGTTCATTTGCCTGGAACCTTGTTTCTGTTTCATCCTTTTGGACATAGCTGTCAAAATGTTTCTTGTTCGGTGGAGCTTGAAGTCCGTCGTCAAGGTGACAGGCACCGTGCCAGACTTTTTCTCCTTGCCTGACTTCAACATGACACATCTGCACGGGAAAGAAGACATCCATAGTCGGATGCCACGTTTCTTTATAAACATCACTGCTTATGGCGAAAGGGCCGGCTTGTTGGCTGCCGTAAATTAGATAATAATGTCCGGGGATTTTGGCATCTGTGAAGTCAAAAGTGTAGTAATTGTGATTAAACAGAGGCCCGTACTTAGCTGGCCTTTCTGATTTGATAATTTTTTTCTTTCCGCCTTTATCAAGATAGATGAGCTTCATTTTCTCTATGACTTCGGTTCGAGAATCGACCTCGAGGACTGCCACTTTTCTCTGGGCTGGATGATATCCAACCTGAGAGACCTGGATTACCGGCTCCCTTCGCCAGTCGGGATTAATTCTCGGTGTTATCTCAATCGAAAAATGTTTCTGGGAGGAATTTGGGGGGAGTGCTGCATAAACTATAAAGCCAGCGTGGTTTGCCATGCCCCTGCCGTCGATGAGTCTGAGACGTGCATCTTCTGAGGCGATGCTAAAGGCTCTCAGATCATCTTCAGGCGCGATTGAAATTTCTTTGGCGTCAGGTATCAAAGTCATCTTTCCCATGTATCTCTCTGGGAAATAACCTGTTACATTTCCACTCCTGTATGTTTTATAGCGATATTCCTTTGGATAAATTTCAAACTTCAGCTTGAGATTGGAAATCTTGCTCAAGTTGACAGGCTTTTCAAGCTTGACAGTAAGAATGATGGAATTGCCGTCAGTACTGCAAACAAGCTTATAATTGATATTCAAGGGTTTTATCTTCCCTGGGATAATGGAAAAACCTCTTTTAGTGTCAATAATCCTGTCTCCTACTTCTTTGACATTGAAATCCAGGTAGGATCCATAGGCTGTGAGGTATACAACTTCGCCAGCATCTGCAACTCGCTTGCCGTGCAGGAACATTTGAAGCCCTCCTCGCTTGCCCACGAGATAATCGTTATGATAGACCAGAAATGCAAATCCAGGTTTTTCAAAATAGCCTTCAGGTTTCATCTCTATCTGAGCAAAACAAACTGAGGCCATGAGGATTAATGCCGTTGATACCGCCAATCTCCTGTAATTTTTAAGCGCCATCTTTAATCTCCTCTTACGAATTTATTTAGGATAAAGTGAATCAAAAAAAATCATATTTAAATATACCTTAATTCGCTTTTGATGTGGAAGAATATTTTGTTTCTTTTACTAAATCCATAATTTGACAATAATTTTTCCAGGTGATAAAAGCTTTAGAAGAAATAATCTCCAGAAAATCAAATAAAATGGAGCTAATCATTTACGAGTCAAGAAGCAAATACCTTTCGTGTAAAGAAAAAGAATGAAATTTTTAAAAAATCGGATTTTCATCTCAATTCTTTTATTTTTTATTGTTATCTCATCTACAAGCAAAAATGCTTCTGCAACGGATGACAAACTGTTGCATTTTGGAGTTTCATCAGTATTTGGAGCTGCAAGCGA
>DAOUYU010000158.1 GCA_030673995.1 Candidatus Aminicenantota bacterium | reverse complement strand
TCCGGAGATAAAAGAGGGAATCGCCGCCCTCCAAGGAGTTCCGGGAAGGTTTGAGAAAATAGAGAACACTCTCGGACTTCATATTTTTGTCGACTATGCCCATGCAGATAATGCGCTCCGGAATTTACTGGAAACTGCCCGCGAACTCAATCCCAGGCATATCCTCCTGGTCTTCGGCGCAGGCGGGGACCGGGATAAAACAAAAAGACCGAGGATGGGGGAAATTGCGGGCACTCTGGCTGACTGGACAATTATCACCTCTGATAATCCCCGCTCAGAGGACCCTCTAGCAATAATCTCGGATATAGAAAAAGGTTTAAAAAAAACCGGAACCAAGAATTATCAAATTCTCCCTGACCGAAAAGAAGCTATCGAAGAGGCTCTCTCCCTCGGAAAAAAAGGAGATTATATTCTTGTTGCCGGAAAAGGACACGAAAACTACCAGATCATCAAGGATAAGGTTATCCATTTCGATGATGCCGAAATCATCAGAGAAATCCTTAAAAGGAAGGAATCGAACTGAAGATGGTAGAACTTCGATTGAGTGAGATAGCGGAAAAAATCGATGGAAAAATCCTGCAGGGCTCGGCCTCGCACACCTTTCATAAGTTCAACATAGACTCACGGTTGACGGAACCGGGAGAACTCTTCTTTGCTTTAACCGCCGAACGGAACGGACATGAGTTTGTTCACTCGGCTGTCCGCAAAGGTGCTTCGGGAGCTGTGATTTCTCAGAAAATAGCCGCTCCAAACAGAGGCACCGCTTTCATTCTGGTCAACGATACTCTTGAAGCATTCCAGAAACTTGCCAGAAAAGTTCTCTCCGAGTTTCCTGTTAAAGTTATCGGCATCACGGGAAGCATAGGTAAAACAACAACCAAAGAGTTTACATTTGACCTTCTTTCTCGAAAATTCAAAGTGCTCAAATCTGAGGGAAACTTTAATAATCATCTTGGTGTTCCCCTCTCTCTTCTTAAGCTGACAGACCGGCATGAGGTTGCAGTCCTGGAGATGGCCATGAGTGCTCCTGGAGAAATAAGAGCCTTGACCCGCATCGCTCCTCCTGATATAGCTGTTTTAACCAATATCAAACCCGTCCACCTCCAGTTCTTCAAAAGCATAGAAGAGATAGCACTGGCCAAAAAGGAGATTCTCGAAGGAACAAAAAAAGACGGGACAGCAGTCTTAAACAGAGATGACTCCCTCATCTCAAAAATTGCAAAAAGCTGGAAAGGGAAGAAGCTTTCTTTCGGCCTCTCTGAGGATTGCGATGTCCGTGCCCATAATATCCAAAAAATAGGCTGGGAAGGAATGTCCTTTGACTTAATCTACGGTAAGGCAAAGGCAAAAGTACACTTTCCTTTCCTTTATGAAAGCCATCTTTACAACCTTCTTGCATCTGCGGCAGTAGGATACGCTTTATCCGTGCCTATCGAAGACATCCTCGTTCAGATAAAATCCCTCCGGCCTATTTCTATGAGAGGAGTCCTCGTCCATCTCAAAAATAACATTAAACTTATCGATGACTCCTACAATTCTAATCCGGCGGCGCTGGAATCAGCCTTGAAAGCACTGAATGATCTCCCTGCAAAGAGAAAAATTGCAGTGCTGGGTGATATGTTAGAACTGGGAGAAAAAGAGGTTGAATACCATCTTCAGGCCGGAAAACAGGCTGCACAATGGGGGTGGGATATCCTGATAACCGTCGGCCCTCTAAGCCGGCACATGGCTGAAGGGGCTCTTTCGGCGGGAATGAGAACCGACCAGGCTTTCACTTTCGAAGATTCCGAACAAGCCGCAGAGGAAATATGGTCTCTGCTCAAGGAAGGAGACCTTATTCTGGTCAAGGGATCAAGAAAGACAAAAACAGATAAAATCGTTGAAAAATTAAGACAGAAAGGATCATAACGTGCTTTATTACCTTCTGGTTCCGCTGAAAAAATACTTTATCTTCTTCAACATATTTCGCTACATCACGGTAAGATCGGCTTTAGCCGGAATCACTGCTTTACTCATAGCCCTCATTTTAGGTCCCCTTCTGATCAAAATGTTGAAAAAATACCAGATCGGAGAAGAGATCAGGCCCGATGGACCCGAATCCCATTTTGAAAAAAGAGGAACTCCCTCGATGGGAGGAATTCTGATAATCGGCGCGACTGTTTTCTCCACGCTTCTCTGGGGAGAATTGACCAATTCCTATGTCCGTCTGGCAATGTGTACCATGCTTCTCTTCGGTCTGCTTGGCTTCTGGGATGATTTTCTAAAAATAATAAAAAAAGAATCCACGGGGCTCATCATCCGCCACAAGCTTTTTTTCCAGATTGCCTTATCAGGGATCATCGGATTCTATCTTGTCTTTCTCGGATTGACCGGAGAGTTCAGCCTTCATCTGAGCTTTCCGTTTTTCAAGAAATGGATTCCCTATCTGGGCTGGCTCTTTCTTCCATGGATCATTCTTATCCTCGTGGGATCTTCCAATGCGGTTAACTTCGCTGACGGACTCGATGGACTGGCCATCGGCCTCACCTTTATCAGTGCCAGCGCCTTCACGGCTCTTTCGTATATTGCCGGGCATGCGGTCCTGTCTGGCTACCTGGACATCGTATTCGTCCCACCTGCCGCAGAGCTCACCGTATTCGTAGGAGCTATGGTTGGAGCCTGCCTCGGTTTTCTCTGGTATAACTGTCATCCCGCCCAGATCTTTATGGGAGATACAGGGGCTCTCTCGCTGGGAGCGACTATCGGAGTGATCGCTATCCTTATTAAGCAGGAATTCCTTCTTTTTATGGTTGCGGGAGTCTTCATTCTGGAAGCTATCTCTGTTCTGCTTCAAATTACCTATTTTAAACTGACAGGAGGAAAAAGAATTTTCAAGATGGCTCCGCTCCATCATCACTTCGAACTCATGGGATGGTCTGAGGAGAAGATCGTGATTCGTTTCTGGATTGCCAGCATTATTTTTGCCCTTCTCAGCCTTGCCACTCTAAAACTGAGATAAAATGGAACTCAAAGGAAAAAAAGTGCTCGTCGTAGGTTTGGGAAGCACAGGTGAAGCGCTCTGCCGTTTTCTCCTTCATCATGGAGCCCGGGTGAAAGTCAGTGAAAAGAAGAAAACAGAAGATCTGAGTCAAAAAATATCATTCTGGGAGCAGAAGGGCGTGACTGTAGAAACAGGGAATCACGAGCAAAAATCCTTCATCAAAGCTGAGTTAATTGTGCCCAGCCCTGGAGTTCCATGGATTCCCGAGCTTGAAGCCGCCAAAATACAAGGTGTAAAAATCATTTCTGAAATAGAGCTGGCGTACAGATTTCTTAAGGGAAAAATCGTTGGGATAACGGGCACGAACGGCAAATCAACCACCGCGACTCTTACCCAGAAAATCCTGAAAGCAGGAGGATTCCCAGCCTATCTTGCAGGAAACATCGGGACACCTCTAATAAGCTTTGTCGAAGACAGCAGTGACGAGCACATTTATGTTGTTGAAATCTCGAGTTTCCAGCTCAAACATGTCGAACAATTCAGAGCCTCGATCTCAGTCTACCTCAATATCACTCCTGACCATCTGGATTGGCACCCCTCCTTTGATGATTATTACTCAGCAAAAAAGAAGCTTATCATTTCTCAAAAAGAAAATGACATCTCTATTCTTAATCGAGACGATCCCAGGGTCTGGGCTTTAAGAGATGAAGTGAAATCTCGAGTTTACGCCTTCAGTCGAAAAGGCAGGATCTCACCGGGATGCTTCTTCCAGAGAGACTGGATTGTGATCTCGAATACAAAAGAAGAAAAATTGATAAGAGCTTCTGAAGTTCCTCTTCTTGGAATTCACAATCAGGAGAACATCATGGCCAGCGCGCTGGTGGGTCACATCCTGGGTTTGCCCCTCTCCAGGATAAAAGAGCCGATTCAAGACTTCCAAGGCCTTGAACACCGGCTGGAAAAAGTCAGAACCGTGAATGGAATTGATTTTTTTAATGATTCCAAAGCGACAAACGTGGATGCCTCGTTCAAATCCATTCAGAGCTTTAGCCGCAAAATCATCCTCATCCTGGGTGGAAGGGACAAAGGAGGTGATTTCCGAAGATTAAGAGAACCGATTAAAGAAAACGTG
>DAOUYU010000008.1 GCA_030673995.1 Candidatus Aminicenantota bacterium | reverse complement strand
AAAACCAAAGTTCTTTTCTCTTCCTCTTCAAGTGACCTGGATTCCTTTTTCGATATCGTCTTTCCTACGGCTTTGATTGCCGAAAAAGGAGGTTCCTTGACAAATACGGAAGGGAAAGTCCAGAGATTTTCGCCTGCACTGGAAGCGCCCGGAGAGAGCATGCCTGAATGGAAGATGCTTGTCGACCTGGCTAAAGAATTAGGAAAAAATATCAGCTACTACGGGCAGTTCACTTCTCCTGAGGCTATCTCAAGAGAGATGAAAAAAGAAATCCCTTTTTTTGAGAAGAAAAGTGAGTGAAGTATTAATTGTTTTAATCAAGATCATTTGTGCTTTGGTCTGGCTTCTTGCTCTCACTCTATACCTGACGTGGGTGGAAAGAAAAGAGAGTGCTGTCATTCAAGATAGAATAGGAGCCAACAGAGCAGATATTTTAGGAATTCGCATCATAGGTCTCTTCCAGCCGATTGCCGATGCCATAAAATTTGTTTTCAAGGAAGATTTTACGCCCAGGTTCTCCAAGAAATATCTCCACACTCTGGCTCCCTTCATCTCTTTCTTTTTTGTTGCAGTAACGATCTCAGCCATTCCTTTCGGGGATGTCCTCAGGATTGGAGGTCGGGAGATCAAGCTTCTCATACTGGATTTTAATGTGGGATTGCTTTTTGTTCTGGCTATGTTGTCTCTAGGAATATACGGCATCATCCTCGGCGGCTGGGCTTCAAATAACAGATACACACTGCTGGGAGGAATGCGGGGAGCTGCACAGCTTGTCTCCTACGAGGTTGCCTTAGGGTTGTCGCTCGTTGGCTTAATCATGGTCTATCCCTCTTTGAATCTTTCCTCCATAGTCCATGCTCAGGGAGAGCTTCTTTTTGGGTGGCTCCCGAAGTGGGGAGTTTTTCTCCAGCCCCTGGGATGCCTCATCTTTTTCTTTGCCGCACTCGCCGAGACAAAAAGAGTTCCTTTTGACCTTCCTGAGGGAGAAAATGAGATCGTAGGCTTTTTTACCGAATACAGTGGCCTCAAATGGGGCCTGTTTATGATGACGGACTTTATGGAAGTCTTAATCATTTCCACTTTGCTGATAACGCTCTTTTTTGGTGGCTGGCAGGTACCCTGGATGTCTGCAGACGGATTTCATTTTCCCTGGGGAGCGCAGGTGCTGCTTCCTCACGGGATTGTCGTCCTCTTTCAGGTGCTGGCTTTTAACCTGAAGGTTTTCTTTTTCTGCTGGCTCCAGATATTGATCCGCTGGACTTATCCGAGGTTTCGCTACGATCAAGTCATGGATTTGGGCTGGAAACTTCTTATTCCATTGAGCCTGGCCAATATAATCGGAACAGGCATTATTATGAGTATCTAGAATGATAAAAGCGCTGGGTTATTTTATCGAGATTATAAGGGGGAGCATAATAACCACCCGTCATTTTGTGGTGAATATGTTCTTCCACATCTTGAAGGTTCTGAGAATAAAGACAAAGAAAAAGGGTGCTGTAACTATTCAGTATCCTGAGCAGAAAAGAGAAATCGCATCCAGGCACAGGAGTTTGCACCGCCTGATGACCAGAGAAGATGGCAAACCTCGTTGTGTGGCCTGTATGCTGTGTGCCACGGTTTGTCCATCAGAATGTATATATATTGAGGCAGGAGAGGATCCTGATCCTGAAATCCAGAAATATCCGGCCAAATTTATCATTGATTTAAGCCGGTGCTGCTTTTGCGGTTTCTGTGTCGAGGCTTGCCCTGAAGATGCCATCCGTATGGACACGGAGAATATCGAGTTTGCCGAGTACAGCCGTCAGGAACTCATCTACGACCTGGATAAGCTTCTGGGATGACGATCGATAAAATTGCCCTGGGGCAGTTTGAAATATTCGGCCTGAGACCCAGCTTTTTCCATCTGGACGGGGGGGCCATGTTCGGGGTCATTCCCAGAGTCATATGGGAAAAGAAATTCGCCCCGGATGAACAGAACAGGATAAGGCTTTCTTTAAATTCTCTCCTGATAAAAACGGATAAAGCATTAATCCTGGTTGATACAGGAATCGGAGATGATTTAGACCCAAAATTTTTCGACTATTACTCCATAGAAAAGAAACCTGGCCTTATCGCTTCTCTACAAGAGCTTGGTTATAAAGCTGATGATGTCAACTTTGTTATAAACACTCATCTTCATTTCGATCATTGTGGAGAGAACACGTATAGAGACGAAAAAGGGGAATTTGTACCGACCTTTCCCTGTGCGAAATACATCATCCAGAAAGGTGAATGGGAATACGCTCTTCATCCAAGCGAGAGAGATAAGGCGAGTTATCTCCCTCAATGTTTTTTGCCTCTGGAGCGTTTCGGGCTTTTAGAGCTTGTGGATGGAAATAAAGAGATATCAGAAGGGATAGAGGTTATTCATGTGCCAGGACACACTTCCTATCATCAGTGTGTAAAGATTAGTTCAGAGGGGAAGGTTCTTTTTTTTCTCGCAGACCTGGTACCGACTTCGGCACACATAGGATTGCCTTACATCATGAGCTATGACCTTTATCCCCTGGAAACCCTGGAAAATAAAAAGAAATTATTCGATCAGGCCATCGAAGAAGACTGGATGCTTGCTTTTAACCATGATCCCGAACATCTTTTTGGAAAAGTCAAAAAGATAAACAATAAATACACCTTCGAACCCCTGAAAATTTGATCTAATCTCAGATTTCCCTGAGTGAGATGAGTAGATAATTCCTAATTACCCAGTTCTTTATCACTTTTTCAACAGTCTGTAAAACTTAAGATTCAAAAATAAATTTTCTTTTCCAACCTTTTTTTTCGTCAAAATACCGATCTTCTCTAGCTCCATGAGGTATACTGATGCCCTTTGCCTCTTTGCAATGCCTTTGTCTACAACAAATTGTACTTTACAGTATGGCTGTTCAAACAATAATTCAACTAATTCCTTAGAATATACATAAGAAGGCAACTTCTCTCTTGCATCTTTAAGAGTCTGATCCATTAAATCTTTAATTCGGAGTATTTTTTTCTTGGTCTCCAGTGAGGTTTTTTCAACTGCATCTAGCATATAAAGAATCCAAGGTCCCCATTCATTCTTAGCAGTAACATTCCTTAGGAGCCTATAATATTGGGCCTTATATTGAATGATGTGATGACTCAAATATAGAATCGGTAGATCAAGTAGTCTCTTATATACAAGATATAACACGTTTATAATCCTGCCTGTTCTGCCATTTCCATCAGTAAAAGGATGAATTGCTTCAAACTGATAATGAATAACGGCAAGTTTAACTAAAGGATCAAACTCATCTTGATCATTATGGATGAACTCATCTAGATTTATTAACTTTTCTATTATTAGGTCTTCTCCTTCGGGAGGAGAATACACAACGCTTCCTCTTCCATTTATGATTCTAGTTCCAGGTGTATTTCTAACTCTTTCATTTGTCTGTTTAATAATATTGAATGTTTTGATAAACAGATTAGTGGCTAATAGTCGTCTACTCTTCAACTCGTTATATCCTGTCCATAATGCTTCTCTATAGTGCAACACTTCTTTTGTTTGAGGGTCTACATTTTTAGCACTAGATGCAAATGCCTTATATAATTTATCATCTGTTGTAACCACATTCTCAATCTCGGAGCTTAAACGTGCCTCTCGTAAAATAATTGAATTTATCAGAACTGTTTGATTCGGAATAATATGGGCAACTCCCTTCAGTTCAGCCAGATTTTTATGAGCAGATATTGCTTTTTTCAAGATAGCTCTACTATTCAAATCAGTCTGAGGAGGTAATAGAGGTAATTCATTATAAGGTTTGTCTTTTTTGAATTTCATAGTACTTAATATTTATTAGAAATAATGAAAGATCATTTAATATTTACGTGTCGAATATTTATAACATATTCGACACGTTTTTTCAACATGTCGAATCGTTAGACATATTTTTCTAGCTTTTTTGAAGTTAGCTCCATATGATTACTATCTATTATAAATAACTGTATTGAGTTTATTATTTTCTCATTCATGGCTCATCACGTTTTTGAGTACCTAGTAGTGTGGAGGTTGTAGATTTTGAGCATGAAATAGTCCAAGTCTCTATACCCATAAGCTCAGCGTTTAATAATCTCCCTCGGCTCATCACATCTGTCATTCCCGCGAAGCCTGTGCCCGCGTAGGCGGGGTAGCAAGAATCTAGGATTAGTAATAAAAGAAATAAAATATAAGAAAAACGGAGATGAAAAGATTTATTATTCTACTGGATTCCCGCTTTCGCGGGAATGACGTTCTAAGAATAGATATTTACCTGCCTATTTCAAACTCAAAATCTATAACATTCATACGACCAGGTACTCAAAAACGTGATGAGCCGTCCCTTGAATAATTCTTTATCGAGTGGTATAAAAAAATGTCTTGTTTTTTCTATCTTCGATAAAGAGAAAAAACTCAGACTATCCCATTATTAGTTATTTCTTCAAGGTGAAATGAGTATAAAAGAATACAAGAAAAAGAGAGATTTCAGCAAAACTCAAGAGCCCAAAGAATCAAAATCAATGAGAGAATCTAAAGGGCTGCTTTATGTTATCCAGCGTCATGACGCCTCTCATCTTCACTTTGATTTACGTTTAGAGGAAGATGATGTGCTCAAAAGCTGGGCCATTCCTAAATTACCCCCTCAGGAGGGAGGAATAAAAAGGCTGGCCATCCAGACAGAGGATCATCCTTTGGGCTATGAGGATTTTGAAGGGACTATTCCTGAAGGCCAGTATGGAGCGGGAACGGTCGAGACCTGGGACAGAGGGGAATATATCCCTCTTGAAAAGACATCTTCAAAAAGAATTATAGAGATAAGGGGCAATAAATTACACGGAAGATATTGTTTGATTAAGCTCAAAGCAAAGGAACAGGAAGATAAAAACTGGCTTTTTTTCAAGTTGAAAGAAAAGAATGAGATAAATATTCAAAAAAAATTCAAGGAAAAGGATACAAAATGAATGAAGAACAAAAGATTGCCTGCCATGTTTGCAAAAAAGATATCCCGAAAGCCGCTGCCTTGCATGCAGAAGGGGAAGAGTATGTCCTCCATTTTTGCAACATAGAGTGCATGGATTATTGGAAGAAAGAGAAGAAAAAAACGGAGAAAGAAGAATAAATCGAGTAAGCATTTTCATTCTACTTGCCTCCCTTATGGCCTTTCCCCTGGGGGCTGAAGAAGAGAGAGGGGAAAAAAAGAACGAGAAAAAATACTATTCCTCCACCAGTTTATCTCTTGTCCTGACGAGGGGAAACAACAGAGCTTTATCCTTCAGTTTCGATACAGAACAGAATCTTCGTCTGGCAAAAAATGTATTGAATTTCAAAGGAAGCATCATTCATTCCAGTTCAGACAATCATAAAATATCAGAGATTTATTATTCTCACCTTAAATACGACCGGAAAATAAGTTCCAGGGCCTATCTTCTCGGTCTGGTCAGGGCTGAGAGGAATAAATTAGCCGGGTATAATTTTCGTCTTGCCCTATCTATTGGAGCAGGCTATGCGTGGATTCAGGAAGAAAAGATAGAAATATTTTCCGAAGGAGCTTTTGGCTGGAGCAACGAAAACAGTTCTGAGAAGATCATTCCACCCGGTACAAATGATGCCCCAATCACCGAAAGAACATTTTCTACCTCCTTTTTTTCTTCGATATTTACAGGTAAATTGGTCTATAATATCTCTTCTGCTGCTCAGTTCGTTAATCAAGAGACTCTATTCTTGAATTGGAAAGATATGTCGGACTACAGGTTGAATTCCTATTCTTCAATCTCCGCTTCAATCAGCCGGAATTTTGCCTTGAAAACGAGCTTTCAAATCATTTATGAACACAAACCAGTCCTTGGCCATGAAAACATGGATTTCTTTTTTCTCAGCTCGATTGTCATAAAATTCTAATCCTCAGAGAGTGTTTTTTAAGGTGCCAGATTTATATTTACGATTTTTTGTTTGCTTTTTATGCGAAATTTTGTAAGTTCTCAATAATTGGGGGTAGATTATATTTGTGACTAATCACTGGATTCCCGCTTCCGCGGGAATGACAGGCACTTACATTCAATTGTCATTCCCGCGAAACCTGTGCCCGTGCAGGCGGGGTAGCGGGAATCTATAGCTACTACCCCCCACTTATTGAGAAGTTGCGAGTTTTTAGGGTTATAAAAAAATCACCCTAAATTTCACCTCTCAAGGTTAATCCCTCTCTTTTGATGCTATTATTTTTGTCTATTTCCCCTGAAAAGATCTATTCAGGGCTTTGTTTCTAATCGTAGAAAAAAGACAAATTAGAGGCAATATCTAAAGCGAAAAACCTTATTTCGGCTGAGCCACGACTAAATCACATGATGCTATTAACCTGGATTATTCACGAGTCGAGATTGCTGTAGCGGCGAGGCCGCAGCCCATGAAGCTGTAGTGAACTACCGCGAATGGGCTGCAACGAAGCCGATGCAGTGAGATCGGCTCGCCCGAAGGGGAAAAAATGCCGACATTTGATAGAAATATAACAACAAACAAAGTGATAGTATTTATTTTACTGAAAACCGGGCTATAATGTTAATATTATTGAAGATAAATGAAGGTGTCGGCAGTTTTTATGAATAATTCAGGCTAAATGTTTAAAGAGGATTGATATTGATGGATAGTAAGAAGACAAAAAAGCAGCTGGCAAAAGAATTGAACAATTTGAGTCAGAGGATCGCTGAATTGGAGAGGGCAGAAATCGAGCGCAAACATACAGAAAGAGAACGGAAGGAATCTATAATTAGACTTAAGACTGGGGTCAAGAACGTTAGAGATAGGGCTTTTCGATTCTCCCCCTCAATTATTTTTGATTACGTCAATCCTGGGGAAGAAGAAATTTTTGGCTTCAGGCCTGAGGATATTATTGGAACACAGCTTAAAAAAACAACCGTAGAGAGTGAATCACCGAAATCTTCTGGAACACGGAAGCGGATTTTATCAGGGAGAATGATCAAGAAATTTTTGATAAGCCGAAAAGACAGAAAAAAGAATCCTGGCTATAAAAAAATTAACACGACTCCTGTGGAAAAAGAAGGAAGAATAGTAGGCATACGGAGAGTTAAAAGAGATATCAGAGAACGAAACCAGGCTGATGAAGAACTCATGAGAAGCGTAGAGAAAAATGAGGCTCTCCTCATTGCGATTCCTGATTTAATGTTTCGACTTGACAAAAATGGAGTATTTCTTGAATTCATTCCAGAAAAAGAATTTTCTTCATGGAAGCCCTCCTGTGAACTTTTGGGGAGAAGTGTCTATGATGTGTTAGATAAAAAAGTTGCTAGGCAGTTCATGCAGAGTGTGAAGCGAGCGATAGAAACCGGTGAAACGCAAATCTTAGAGTATCAGCTTTCTTTAAAGGGAAAAAGCCACCACTACGAATCGAGGATCATGGCCGACGGTAAGGGAGACATTCTGGTAGTCGTGCGTAATTTCACCAGGCAAAAACAAGCAGAAAGAATGGCGGCAATAGATCCTCTCACTCATGCTTACAATAGAAGGAAATTTTCCGAACTTCTGGATCAGGAGATAAAAAGAGTAGAGAAGAATGATAGGTCATTCTCGCTCGTGATGCTGGATATTGATCATTTTAAGAAGATAAACGATACCCACGGGCACGATGCAGGAGATTATGTACTAAAAAGAATGACGAAGCTTGTCAGAGATAATATAAGGGATATAGACATCCTGTCCAGATACGGTGGTGAGGAGTTTGTCATCATACTTCCAGAGAGGAATCTAAAAGGAGCAATGGTAGTAGCCGAGAGGATAAGGAAAGTGATAGAAAGTGCCTGTTTTGATAAGATGGGTCAAATAACAATAAGCGCTGGAGTTTCGGATTTTATTCAGGGCGACAACAGGGAGAGTGTATTCAAGAAGGCGGATAATGCCCTTTACATAGCAAAAAACGGGGGGAGAAACAGGGTGAGCGTGCATTAAAGCTGATAGGGCTAAGCTGTGCAATTCATTGCTATTCATTCTTGACTCTTTTCATTCACTCTACTTTCATCCACTCTACGATGTCGCCAACCACGCGCTTCGCCACATGCCCTGTTTTCTAGTATTCAGCTGGAGTTATTTTCCCTTTTCCTGCGAAGAAAAGATGATGGTTTGTTAAGAAAGATCTGGTTAAGATTGTAACTTAATACAAATTTTCATATAATAAGCCCCACTTTATACTAATTACTCCATAAATAAATACATCTAACCATGAAAAAAAAGAGGAGGACTTCGAATATGCTGATCCCAACACTGATCATGGCTCTTATTGCCATAATTCTTCTGTTTATCGGCTATTCTAAAGGAGGAGGCCAGCATGTCACTGGTTTAAAGTATGCTTTTAGGATAACAATCCAGATTCTTCCTCTCTTGATATGTGCCTTTATTGTGGCGGGGATGGTTCATGTCCTCTTACCCCGTGAACTTTTATCAAAGTGGATAGGGGAGGGGTCCGGGATGCGTGGAATATTCATCGGGACTCTTGCCGGCAGCTTAACGCCCGGAGGGCCTTATGTCAGCCTCCCCCTTGCGGCTGGATTTTTAAAAGCAGGAGCCGGATTGGGGACGATGGTTGCTTTTGTTACGGCCTGGTCCTTATGGGCGGTTTCCCGTTTGCCTCTTGAAATAGGGATACTGGGCTGGAAGTTTACTCTCATTCGCTTTGTATGCGTCTTTTTTTTCCCTCCGATCGCTGGATTTCTGGCACAGACTTTTTTTTCAGGTTTTAAATAAATGTTGGCAGAGAATCATTTTTTACTGTTTTTACATTATATCGTCATTTATTACCTTAAGGAGGGAGGGAATGAAAAATAAAAAATCGACAATGAAGTCCTTGATTTTCGCATTCATTCTATTGTTCTTGGGCTCAGGATTAATGCCAGGTGAGGAAAGGATAAGTAACGTACGTTATGAGATATGGGTGGAATTGGATGATGAGAATAAAAAACTTTATGGAAAAGAACATATAACCTGGTTCAACACAACTCAAGATGAAGTTCAAGAGATGTGGTTCCATCTCTATTACAATGCTTTCAAGAATGAGAAAAGCACAGCGATTCAAGAATCTGGGGAGGAGACGTTTGGGCCTTTAGGAATAAGTGTTAAAGAAGGAGAATGGGGCTGGATCGATGTTACTGACATTAAGCTGGCTGACGGGACAGATTTAAAACCGACCATGGAGTTTGTCACCCGGGATGAACCTGTCCACCCTGGTGATCAGACTGTTATGCGAATAAGATTTCCAGAACCGGTAAAACCAGGTGAAGATGTCCATCTTCAGCTCGAATTTAACTCCAGAATCCCCAGAACCATCCTCCGTTCAGGCTATTACAAGAATTCCTATTTTATCGCTCAGTGGTTTCCAAAGCCCGGTGTTTATGAGGAGGGGAAGGGCTGGAACTGCCATGAGTATCATCTCAGCTCAGAGTTTTTTTCCGATTTTGCAGATTTTACCGTTCATATCACTGTTCCTGAATATTTCGTGGTAGGCGCCTCGGGCAAGCAGATAGAGGCTGTACCGGACAAAGCAAATGAAGCAGTTACTTACTCCTTCCGGCAGAAAAATATTCACGATTTTGCCTGGACGGCTGACCCTGATTTTATTAAAGTCGAGCGTGATTTTATCGCTGATGAGGAAGTGAGCCGCACAGAGTATGAAGAAATCGCGCGTAAACTTCGGCTTCCTGTGGAAGAGGTCAAACTTCCGGATGTCAAGATGATCCTTTTGATAGAGCCAGAGCACAAAGCACAGATTGACCGCCATTTTAAGGCCTTAAAGGCGGCAATAAAATACTACGGCCTCTGGTATGGTCCTTATCCTTACGAGACTGTGACTATGGTCGATCCCCCTTTTAGAACCGGCAGCGGAGGGATGGAGTATCCAACCTTGTTTACTGCTGGAACGGCTATCTTAGCAAGCAAAAAAGTCCTTTCCCCAGAAATGGTCATTATCCACGAATTCGGACATGGATACTGGTATGGACTTTGTGCCAACAATGAGTTTGAGGAAGCCTGGCTTGATGAAGGAATAAACACCTATTCCACCGGTAAAGTTTCTGCCAAAGCTTATGGAAAAGGTACCCTTCCTATATCAATTAACAGGATTCCCCTTGCCTGGTTTTTCAAACTTCCTGAATATTTCGATCATGAAACCGATCGAGCTGTTGCGATACACGTCGTAAAACTTGACCCGATTACAGCTTACTCCTGGAAATTCTTTAACAGAGGGAGCTACGCATTGAACGTTTACATGCGTGCTTCGACCTGTTTAAACACTCTGGAAAGACTGGTGGGAGAGGAAACAATGCTTCGAATTTTGCGGACGTTTCATATGTCTTTCCGCTATAAACATCCCCATACTCAGGATTTTGTCGATGTCGTAAACGAAGTTACAGGAAGAGACCTGAGCTGGTTTTTTGAAGAGCTGTTTTATAAAACGTTAAACTATGACTATGGTGTATCCTCTCTTAAATCCAGAGAGAAAAAGAAGTATGTTCGGGGGATTTTTGATGTTGATGGAAAAAAAGAAGAATATACGGCAAAAAAAATTTCTGAAATGGTGAAGAAGGAAAAAAAATCAGACGAAAACAGGTTGTACATCACCGAAGTAAAAGTCAGAAGGTTTGGCGAATCCAGGGTAAGGGGAGATGTCACTATTAAACTGAAGGTAGTCTTTGAGGACGGTGCGGAAGAGATAAGGTTCTGGAGAGGACAGGAAAGATGGAAAAAATTTACTTTTGAAAAACCTTCAAAGGTGAAGTATGCCCAGGTCGACCCGGACAATATCTGGCTTATCGACTCCAACCTGGCCAATAACAGCCTCAAGAGAAAGTCCTCCAAAAAAGGCATACTGAAGCTGACAACTCAACTTCTTTGCTTCATACAGAATTATCTTCATTTCCTTGGAACGCTGACTTAAAGGAAGGAGGGGACAATGAGTATCTTAAGAGTTTTTGAACAGGGATTTCAAACTGCAAACAGAAGATTGAGAATGACGGTTTACCTGTGGCTCATAAATTTCATATTCTCAGTTTTGATCGTTACTCCAATCTATTTTTTAATCAATAGAGAATATTCCCGTTCTCTGGCAGCAGAACACATTACAGGAGGTATGGACCTTCTTTGGCTCGGCGATATCATCTATAAATATCAAGATATCTTTCCGGCACTGGTAGGATGGTTTCTTATACCTGGAATTCTTTTTTCGCTGCTCTCCATTTACTTGAACGGAGGTATAATCGGCAGGATCGTTGCTCAAAATGAGAAAATGAGCCTGGCGAATTTCTTTGGTGACTGCGGCAAATATTTTTTCAGGTTTTTCAGAGTTTTTTTGATCTCACTTCTTGGATATTTGATAGTTTTTGGAGTGATTTTCAGTATTGTTTCGGCATTACTTAAAATCTGGACAAAAAATGCTTCCTCTGAGTGGCCGCTGATTTTTTCATCCAACATTAAATTCCTGGTTTTGGTTCTCTTATTTTCCATAGTCAGGATGTTTTTTGATTATGTAAGGGTCAGGCTTGTTGTGGAGAATAGCAAGAAGGCGGTAAGAGCGACGCTTTTAAATTTCTCTTTTATCGGAAAGCACTTTTTCAGGGCCTGGGCACTTTATCTTCTGGTGGGCCTGGTCACAGTCATTTTAGCAGTGATTTATCTCGCCGTATACCAGCCTTTGCCAAAGCTGGGTTTTATGCTGCTTGTGGCCTTTATCTGGCAGCAGGCTTATATGCTCTCCAAGATGTGGACGAAGATACTGTTTTTTTCCACAGAATACCATTTTATCCAAGCTCATAGACCCTCATTGTCCTGATTGGGGCCAGATAGTTTTTTCATTTTTTTTCTCCTTTAATTTAGCAGAGGTTACAAAAGCTAATGAAACACTGACCCAAGGAAGAACGGCTGAATGGACTTATTCTTAACCTCATTTTAAATTTCGCTTCAAAAAAACGAATATCTTTATTTTAGTATCAACGCTAGAGAGTAGAAAAAAATCACCTCAAAAGGCTATTTTCAAGCGTATTTTAATTTTATATCATATTCATGGATTTTTTACATTTTTTGCTTCGGGAGTAAATGTGCGGGATTTTCTGTATTGAAGACTTTTAAGTTATTGATGACACTTACTTTTTTCCAGTGATGGCGGATTATACCTTCCTTAGCTGGCACTGGCTTCAGATTACTGATCAGGGTTTGAGAGAAAAGAATCCTTTTGTTTAGATGAGAATAAAGGAGGAAGGAATGAGATTAAAATTATTTATTGTAACATTCATCGTCATTTTACTATTTTCTGCCTGTCAATACGAACAAAAGATCACTGTTCCAGACGAGTTAGTCGGTGTGTGGAAGACGATGGAACCCAAATATGCTGGCAGTTTTTTCGAGTTTACGGAAAACAAAATCATCATTGGAACAGTCGAGAGGGAGAAAACTTCAAGTGCTATTAAGACTATAGGAAGAAAAGATGTCGGATCAGAAGAAAATATTTTATATACCATACATTATGGAAATAGTGAGGAGGAAAATATCACGCTCTCCATTCTCTACAATCCCGCAAATAATGGAACGATTAGATTTCAGAATCAAGATCGAATCGTTTGGATAAAGGAAAAGTTTTGATTGGCATTGAGTGTGCTTTGATCGGGCTTTTGACTAATATTTATTCCTGTGCTACAAGATTCTTATCAGGGAATCAAAAGGACGTGTTCATGTACAGAAGTACAGGATGGGGAGTAAGGATAGCGGAGTCATATTTCAGATCAACAAAGAAGAAAATTCCTGCTTCCAAGGAGGTTACATGGGAAAAAAAATAAAACGCCAGAAATTTCCCCTTCTCAATAAATCGATCCAGTATAGATTTTTAGCGATTGTTGTCGTTTATGGTACGATCATTGCAATTTCTATGGCTGCTTCTCTGTTCCTGCCAGACATTATTGCTATGAATAACGAAAATCTGAGCCAGGAAATGCGAACAGCTGCAGCCCAAAGGACCATTGCTTTCCATACAAGAGTGTGGCCCTCTCTTATTACTATAGTGTGTATTTTTGCTCTTCATTCATTCCGCGTTTTGCTGCGGATATTTGGCCCACTGTACAGATTTCGTGTGACTTTTTCCGAAATTAGCAAAGGGAATATGGCCCTTCGGGTGAAGCTAAGAAAGAAGGATTACCTTAAAGAAGAAGCTGAAAAGCTTAATGAGATGTTGGACGTATTTACTGAAAAATGGGGAAGCGTACGATCCTATAGCAAGGAGGCGCTTGAATCATTGAGCGTTCTGGAGCAGACAGCTAAGGAAGGAAGTGAGGGCATTGAAGATTATCAGAAACTTCTTGAGGAGCACAGAACGATTCTGGAAGAAGTTATGAGTCAGACTCGATATTTTCGGTTGAGTGATGAGGTGAAAGAGCAACAGGCCGCTGCCCCACAAGGAGAGTAAATGATCCAACCTCAGAGTTCACATTCCTTTGGGATTGATTCTTTGGAGGCACTGAATCGGCGGCCAACAACGGCAGCAAACAAGATAATCAAACCGTATTAAAAAGCGAGGCATAGACATGCATGTAAGAATACATATCCAAAAACGTGGTCGCACGATCTTCTGTATTGTTCCAAGCTTAAGCTACAAGAGGAAAAAATGGCACCGTGTGGCTTTCACTCTGATCGAATTACTAATTGTATTAGCTATAATCGCCACGCTCATGGGTGTTGGGATGCCACTGTATCAAAATCAACTCGAAAGAGCGAGAATCATGGTTGCCATTTCGGACATAAAAACGATGCAAGAGAGGATTAAAGACTTTTTATTCGAGAACAGGAGGCTGCCTGACACCCTTACTGAGGTGCCAGGGGCAAAACGTCTCGATCCCTGGGGAAATCCATACGAATACTTGAATATCGAAGCGGGAGGTAAAAGGGTCAAAGGAAAGGCGAGGCTGGACAAGTTTAATGTTCCGGTAAATACCGACTATGATCTTTTCAGCAAGGGCAAAGACGGCGATAGTAAGAAACCTCTCATGAACAAGGTGAGCTGGGATGACATCCTCCGCGCCAATAATGGCGCATTCGTAGGTGTGGCTTCAGAGTTTTAATATGGATTCCGGAACATGAAGTTTGAAAAAACGTTTCTCCGCAGCAAAGTGGCACAGCGCATATTTTTGCTGTTCGTCATCTGTGCTCTTATTCCCATCGCCTCCCTGGCAATCCTGGGATTTACCCAGGTAACAGAACAACTCAAGAAACAGAGCAAGGATCGACTTAACAGAGAGAGCAGGGAGTGGGAGATGACTATCCTAAAAGGATTAATGCTTCGTAAGATCGAGATGAAGATGCTTGCCTTAGTCCTTAAAACAGGCTCCAACTCCACTCGCAAAACATTCTTCCAAGAATTCAGGACCTCTCTAGAAGATTCGTTTAAGGCTATAGTACGCATCTCTGATAAAGGTGAGAGTATCCCTATATTGGGTGAGATTCATATTGAACCCGAGCTTACACCGGAAGATAAGGAGAATATTCTTTCTTCAGACAAGACTACAATATTAACGAAGAATAGCCCGGATGGTTTTACGCGCATATTTATGGGTATTGCTTTAGACCCAGAAAACCAACAAAAGGAAATTCTGCTGGCTGAAATCAAATCCGAGCATCTTTGGTTTATGGGCGTTGAGAAGAGCTATGACAGTGACAGCCCTTTAGGAGCCGGGATGGCGCTTTGTGTTCTGGATCATGAGAACAATCTTCTCTATTCATCTCTCCCGCCTCCGGTATCATTCCCTGAGGAGGCAATGCCTAATAATCAAGCAACCGGTCAGTTTGAGTGGTTATACGAGGGAAATGAATATTGGGCAGCGTACAAAGCCCTTTTCCTTGAGAGCCATTTTGAGTCACCGAGTTGGACAGTTGTGCTGAGCGAGTCGAAAAGCTTCGTGCATAAACTTATGAGGAAGGATTTTATACCATTATTTCTAGGTGTTGTTCTTATGTCTCTGTGGGTGGTGTTGCTCCTGAGCATCAGCCAGATAAGGAAGAGCCTTATCCCGCTCGTGAGACTTAAGGAAGGAACACAGCGCATTGCCAGAAGAGAATTTGACAGCCGGGTTGAAGTGGAAAGTCGTGATGAGTTCGGAGAGCTTGCAGTGTCTTTCAATACAATGGCGGGTCAGTTGGGAAGACAGTTCAAGACCCTGACCACGATTGGAGAAATCGACCGAGCCATTCTTTCAGCGTTGAATACCGAGAAAATCGTGGATACAGTAGTCACCCGGATGCGCGAGCTTTTTTCCTGTAACGGGGTAAGCGTGACCGTTTTTGATTCCGACAATGGGAGTGCAGGCCGGGTTTATATCGGGGAAAGCAGATTTTATAAGGGAAGACAAGTGAGGGAGATTGAACTTCAGCCCCAACACAAACAAATGCTCCAGGATAATCAAGAAACATTACTCCTTAATCCGGATAAAGATCCCCCTCCTTATCTTGCCTCTCTTGTTAGGCGGGGCAGTCGGTCATTTCTCATCCTGCCAATCTTCCTCAAAAAAGAATTGAGAGGAATAGTCAGCCTCGGATTTTCCAATCCCCCTCACCTGGATCAAGAAGACCTGGATCAATCCCGCCAGTTGGCTAACCAGGTTGCAGTGGCCCTCTCTAATGCCCAACTGATCGAGGATTTGAGCAAGCTCAACTGGGGGACGCTGAGAGCATTAGCTCGGGCCATCGATGCCAAATCTCCCTGGACGGCCGGACACTCTGAACGGGGCACACAAATAGCTTTACAGATCGGGAAGAAATTAGGGCTCAGCAAGGATGAAATGGATACTTTGAACCGAGGAGCGCTGCTCCACGACATTGGCAAGATCGGCATAGGGCCAGAAATTCTTGACAAAGAAGGGAAGCTGACCAAAGAAGAAATAAAACTCATGAACGAACACCCTCGCTTGGGAGCTACTATCCTTTCACCCATCACTGCCTATGCTGAAGTCATCCCTATAGTCTTACAGCATCATGAACATTTTAATGGCACTGGATATCCGGATGGCCTTGCTGGAGAGAACATTAGCCTGGGAGCCCGCATCCTTGCCGTGGCTGACCGTTTTGAAGCCATGACTGCGGATCGTCCATACCGGAAAGCCTTTGATCAAAAGAAAGCTGTTGAATACATAAAAGAGAGAGAGGGGAGCGAGTTTGACCCGGAGATTGTGAAGGCCTTCTTGGAGATCATGGTGCAGGATAAGTGAGTGCAATGATTAAACAACTCAGACATTACAAATTGTATAAACACATATCATCGAAAAATTCACATAATCCGAGAAAACAGGAAGGATGCGGATGAAAAGGAAAATAATTTTAGCAACACTCATCACTCTTGCTGTATTCTCCGCAAATGGATGTGGGGAAAAGGGCACTATTCCAGGTGAGTTGATAGGAGAGTGGCAGACCTCAGAGCCAAAGTATGAGGGCTGCTATTTCGAAGTGACGAAGCTCACGGTTGCTTTTAAACCCAAAGGTGCAGAGATCTATTCCAACATTATTACAGATGTCAAAAGAGAGGAAGATCCCAACGAAGAGCATATTTTATACACAATCTTCTACAAGGATGAAAGTGGAAAGATATACCAATTATCCCTCTATTATTATCCAGAAGACAACGGTGTGATCAGATTCAAGAATCAAACTGAAATCGTTTGGATAAGAAAGAGATCTTATTAGGGTTAGAAAAAATCACCTCTAAAATCACCCTTAAAGGCTATTTCCTTAGCTATTAAATTGGATTAAAATTGTTTTCTTTGGAAATACTCAATGCATAAAGAAAGCAATGAATTAGGCCTCCCATTTCAAGCCATCCCCTAACCCCAAAAGGCTGCAGTTTCCCCATGGAATAGTGGAAACTGCAGCCCCTCCCTCCTTTAAAACCTCAAGGTGAAGACGGTTTTAACATCCGGCTCTGAATGAACACCGATCCCTCCTTTATGCAAACGCATAATCTGCCTCGATAGACTGAGTCCGATGCCCGAGCCACCTTCTTTTGTCGAAAAAAAGGGAATAAAAATCTTCTCCAGGTTTTCTTCTGGAATTCCAGGGCCATTATCTGTGACCTGAATAATGGTCCTTCCCCTTTCATTGAGTAATGCCGCTAATTCGATTTTGGAATTTTGCTTCCCCTCCACTGCCTGAAAAGCGTTCAGCAGGAGATTGATCAGAACCTGTTCGATGAGTTCAGGATCAGCTGATAATTCAAGAGTTTCTGGCTCTATGCAAACCTCAAAACTGGCACCTGTCTCATTGATATTGGACTGCATGAGCTGCTCGGCTCGTGTGAAAAGTTCTTTTACTAGAAATATTTGAAATTTGGGCTTTGGGATCAAAGTGAGATTTCGATAGGCATCGACAAAATGCAGCAGACCATGGCTTCTTTTTTGAATTGTCTGAAGGGCCTGTTGAATGTCACTCAAAGCTTCGGAGTTTGGCTTTTTGCTTGTTTTTTCCTTTTCATAATATTCTCCCACCAGGGTATTGATCGTAGATGTAAGGGAAGCTATAGGAGTAATGGAGTTCATTATTTCGTGGGTCAAAACGCGGATGAGCTTTTGCCATGCTTCTAACTCTTTTTCTTCCAGTTCACTGTGGATATTCTGGAGGGAAACCAGAGTGAAATATTCTCCCCTCAATTTGAATTCTGTGGCGTAGAGGGATAAATACAGCATCTCGTTATTATCCTCGACTTTAACCAGAGCATTTTCTCTGGGCTTCAATTGGAACAGTTTATTCACTAACAGCTTGCTCAATGACTCAAGTGATTTTATATTCTTGAGCCGTGTGACTTTCAATAAGCGCTTTGCAGCAGTATTGATAAGTTCTACGTCGCCGTTTGGCTTAAAAGCGATTAGTCCAATACCCACATGCTGGACCACGGTCTGTAAATATCGATAATGTTCTTCTTTTTCTCCTCTTGTTTTTCGGAATGCATTCGATACTTCGGTAAATGCGTTTTTTAAGGCATCAAAGGATGAGCCAAGGCCGCTTTCTTTATAGGACTGGGAAAAATCTCCGTATTTAATGGATTGAAGGAAGCGGACCAGATTCCTATTCGTCTTTTCCACGTAATAGATTAGGGCATAGAGTTGATAGAAAATGATAATTCCGGCGATAAAAGTGGCAGAGTATAGAGTTGTTTGAAAGAGAAGGTAGAAAAAAATGCAGAGAGTTACAGCCAGGAATAAGACACGAATGATACAATTCAGACGAAAATGCTTATAGACCATATTTTTCCAATCTGCGGTATAAAGCAGTTCTTGATAGTCCTAGTTCTCTTGCTGCATGACTGATGTTACCCTTATGTTTACTGATAGCCTTGCCGATCACCAGTCTCTCAATTTCTTCCAGGTTATAGTTGTCAAAAAACAGGGCGTCCTCTTTTGTCTCTCTAGCTAAAAGGAAGAAATCCGGGGGATGGAGGACCCTGGAATCACTCATGATAACGGCTCGCTCTAGAGCGTGCTGAAGCTCTCTCACGTTGCCGGGCCAATGGTATTTTTCCAATTTTTTCATAGCTGCTGCATTCACTCTTTTAAGGGATTTATGGTACTTTTTACAGTATATTTTAAGAAAATGATCTACCAGCAGAGGAGTATCTTCAGGCCGTTCCCGAAGTGACGGCATGTGAATCTCAACTGTATTGATCCGGTAGAGAAGGTCCTGGCGGAAATGGTTTTGTGCTACCCTTTCATGAATAGGTATATTGGTGGCGCAGATGAGGCGGACATCGATATCCAAGGGCTTATTGGAGCCTAAACGGGTTACTTTTCGGTTTTCCAGGACTGTGAGTAATTTAGCCTGTAAAGGTAAAGAAAGGTTGCCGATTTCATCGAGGAAAAGAGTGCCTCCTGAAGCGATCTCAAATCGTCCGGCCCGATTATCTTTTGCGTCCGTAAAGGCGCCTTTAACATGAC
>DAOUYU010000043.1 GCA_030673995.1 Candidatus Aminicenantota bacterium | reverse complement strand
AAAAGTGTCAGTTTTTCTTTTATCTTTGGAACAGCCTCTCTCCTTAAAAAATCTGCAAAAAGCAACGCCTGTAGATAAGGAGATTGTTGTTTTCGGAGGGCCAGATAAGATTCTCGAATTTCAGGAAATCTTCCTTTAGTAAATTTATCATTGAGAATTGACTCGATTTCGACAATGAAAAAATCATAGGCAGGAAGGTTAATCAGCCAACCTCCATTCCTTATTTTTCCATAGAGTCCGAGCAAAATTTTCAGGCTATTCTCTTCTCGCTTTCGGCGCCGCTCAATTTCATATAATTGAAAGGCAGACAATATATCATATGGATGTCCCGCTTTATTCAGAAATTGGCCATATTGGGCAGAAAGTTCGTTGTATGCTCTATAAGCCTCATTATATTTTCTTGAGGATAGAAGACAGCGCCCCAAAGCTTCCAAGGCTAATGCCTTGAGCTGCTTTGAGGAAGCACTTAAGGTACAATCGCGATATAATCTTGCAGCTCGAGAATAATTCTTTTGAGAGAACTCAAAAAATTCCGCCCTCTTAAAAGCCTGGGCAAATTCGCTGTCTATTACACTTTTTTCCAATGGAATGATCGAAATTTCTTCATTTCCGGTCTTAGGGATTATTATTTGGTACTCGGCGTTAAGCAGAAATAGTTGGCCTGCGAACTCCTTTGATAATTTAGAATAATCAGAGAGGTATTGCTCGGTTTCTTTTTGCTTGGTTAGACGAGCGAAATTTTCGGGCTTTAGGGCTTGTTTTTCGTGATCAAGAAGCACGCCCTCGATAGATTTAAGCACAGCTTCACCTGAAATCCATAGATTCGATTCAAGAAGTTTTCTGACTACATCTCGCCTTTCAGCAATAGTTCTTAAACTTAGATAACCGACAATCAATGAAGGGAGTAAAATTGCCAGAAGGAAAATAAGGATGATTTTCTTGCTGGCTAATATTTCCTGGGTGAATATTTTCATTTTGAATTTCCCCTATGCCACGCTCCCTTCAGTCGCTCGCAACGACAATATAATTGTTGAGATTGCCACATCGCTTAGCTCATCGCAATGACAATATTATTTTATGAGATTGCTCAAATTATATCGAATTTAATTATCAAAATGTCAAAAAAATGTAAAAAATTGTCTTTAAATGTCAACTGGACTGTTATTCTTCTATTGCCAGTAAGAGTTTGATTAATCAAACTCTTACAAAGACGAAAATGATAATTGTAATTTTTTGACTTCAGAATTTTTGGGTGTTAAGATTCTTTCGCTAAAAAATGAAGGGAAAGTCGTGGCAAAAACAAAGACGACATTGATCAGGGGAGGCACAGTCGTTTTGGGACAAACTGTCTCGCGACAGGATGTTCTTATTCGAGGTGAACGGATCGCAGCTTTAGACAACATTTCAGATTACAAGGTTGATGCTGAAATTGATGCGGCAGGTCTTCTCGTGCTTCCAGGTGCAGTCGATACCCATGTCCACTTCAACGATGAATTTATGAACACGACCAGCGTGCATGATTACTACACAGGCACGCTGGCAGCTGCCTATGGCGGTGTTACCAGTATTATCGATTTTTCCAACCAAAGCCCTGGTGATTCTCTAAAGAACACTTTGAAGAAAAAAAAAGATGAAGCAGAAGGCCATGCTTTGGTTGACTGGGGAATACATTCCGTTATCACGGAGCCCAGACCAGAGGTCTTAGATGAGATCCCACTCATAGTTGAAGAAGGAGCTCCGACAATCAAGTGCTACATGACTTATCGCAATGAGGGGCTTATGGTCAAAGACTCGGATTTAAGATGTATTTTAGAACGTTTGCGAGACGCTGGCGGCATGTTAATGGTTCATGCCGAAGACAACGATATGATAGAAGAAAACGTTCCACGGATGATCCATTCAGGTCTGACAAGACCCGTCTACCATGCCAAAAGCAGGCCCCCGGAAGCCGAGAATAGAGCCATCGGCCGCTGTATTCAACTGGTGCGGGAAACAGGGAGCCGTCTCTTTATCGTTCATATGGCAACAGACAAAGGCATTGAGCTTGTTGGAACGGCCCGGAGTGAAGGTCAGGATGTTTTCGCTGAAACATGTACTCATTATTTAATCTTTACAGACAAAATGCTGGAACGAGAAGACGGCATCAAATGGATCTGCTCCCCACCACTCAGAAGCCAATCCATCCAGGACCGGCTCTGGGCAGGCCTTCAAGATGGCCGTGTTTCGATGGTAAGCTCTGATGATGCGGCTTATTCGTGGGAAGCAAAACTCTTCGGTGCGGAGCGCTTCGACAAATGCCCCAACGGTATCCCGGGGATTGAACCGCGGCTCAACTTGCTCTATTCCGAGGGTGTAGCCAAAGGGCGGATTACACTACAAAGATTTGTTGAATTGGTTTCAACAACGCCGGCCAACCTGTTCGGTCTGGCACCGCAAAAAGGAAGCCTCGCCCCATGCGCTGATGCGGATATTGTACTCTTTGATCCTCATGCCAAATGGACAATGAGCCAGGAATCTCTCCACATGGCTACTGACTGGTCTGCTTATGAAAACATGGAGATAAGAGGTAAAATCGAAAAAGTCTTCTCCCGGGGTGAGCTTATCATTGATGGAGACCGCTGTTTCGCCAAGAAAGGAAGAGGCCGCTATCTCCACCGCAGGCTCAATCAGTCCATCATGGCATCACTATGATTTTAACATCAAGCCTGTCCATTTTTTCCAAGGAGGAACAGCCATGAAAAATAGCACCAAAGCCTCCATATACTCGGGAGCCCCACCTGAACAAGTCGCCCTGGATTTAGAACCTCTCGTTGATTTTCAAGATCAAGGAATCTCCCTGAAGACTTTAACCAAACTGGTCAAAGAACGCCTCCTCCCTCACCTGATGCGGTATGACCTGCCTGAATTCCAGTCGATGTTTAATTCGTTCCCTGAAGAGGGAGCTGAATTCGGGGCAAAGATTGCCCTCACCTACAATCAAGGTGTAACAAACTGGCAGGTTTCTCCAGGTGGAGCAATGTTGGAAGAACTGTGCGGCAGAGCTTTGTGCCGGCTCTTCGGACTTTCCCCTGATTCTGATGCCACTTTTATGTACTGCGGCACCTACGCCAATCAACAAGCTTTGTATATGGCACTCCACCGGAAAGCCGAAAAAAACGGTTTCGATTTTGCCCGTAAAGGGCTGCAGGGCTTTGCAAATCCAGGCGATCTGAGAATCTTAGCTTCCTGTGATGCACATTTTTCCCTAAAGCATGCCCTGCGCATTTTGGGACTTGGGGAAGACTGTCTTGTGACTCTGGATGTTGACAGAAATCGCCGGATCGATGTCAAACGCATGGAAGAAACCTTAAAAAATCAGAGAAGAACAAAAGAAGTCCTTTGCATAGTTGCTACAGCAGGCACGACTTCCACCGGTTCGGTTGATCCGATCCTCCCTATAGTAAAGCTATGTGAGAATTCCGATGTCTGGCTTCATGTGGATGGTGCCTACGGATTGGCTTACAGCCTTGTTCCTGCATGGAAACCTTTATTTTCAGGCATAGAACTTGCGGATTCAGTATCCTGGGATCCGCACAAACAACTGGGAACTCCCATCCCAAATTCTTTGCTTTTTGTGCGCTGCCGGGAAGACTTCCGCAGGATGGTGCTTCACGCCGATTATTTCAATCCTGAAAGGGACTCTACACCAAATCCTGGGCTGAAGTCTCCTCCATCCACCCGGCCCTTTTCTGCCCTATCCCTTGTGACTTCCCTGCGATATCAGGGAATGGCGAAAGCGATCAAAAGGCTTCATGCTCCTCTTGAGGCGATCAAGGCTGCGGCTGATAAGCTTAAGAGCGAACCTGATATAGAACTGTGTCACCAGCCTGACACAGGGATTCTCTGCTTCCGCATCATTCCTGAGGGCTTTCCGGAAAAAGAACTGGATCATCTGCAGCAATACATCTATGAGAGAATCATGACAGAGGGCAAACGCTCTATATCGATGACCAAATTGGATAATAAAACCGTCCTGCGCTGGGTGGCAATATCACCTGTTGTGACAAGTGAAGCTTTGATGGAAACAATCCTTTATATCCGATTCCTGGCAAGAGGAGCCTTTTGATTGTTAGAAAGCATACTGGATTTTGCCTCTAAGATCGAGGACATACTCTGGGGACCGTGGACTCTGATCTTTATTGCATTTGTTGCTGTGTTTTTCTCAATGAAATCCGGTTTCTTCCAGGTAAGAAAATCCAGATTTATCCTGAAGAATACCTTTGGGAAGATCTTTGAAAAGACAGAAGCCGATGAAAAGGGAAAGATGACACCCTTCCAGGCCACAACCACGGCTCTAGCCAGTACTGTTGGAATGGGGAATATGGCGGGCGTGGCCACAGCTTTATCAATCGGAAGGCCGGGAGCCATATTCTGGATGTGGCTATTGGCTTTACTCGGAATGATGACTAAAACTGCTGAGATAACACTCGCCGTACATTACAGAGATATCGATGAAAAAGGCCGCCTCCACGGCGGACCGATGTATTACATCAATAAAGCATTAGGCTGGAAATTTCTTGCCAAGCTGTTCAGTATAGGTGTGCTTATTAATGCTGTTTTAAGTGCATCCCTGCTCCAGGCACACACAGTAGGTCGCGCCTTTTTGACGAGCTATAATATTAATCCTTACATGGTAACAGGAGCGATGGCCATAATCACAGGTTTTGTGGTCATAGGCGGGATTAGGCGAATCGGGCAATTCTGTGGAAAGCTCGTTCCTCTCATGTCCGTTGTATATATCTTTGGAGGATTAACAATACTTATCCTTAACCGTGAGAAAATTCCTGAGGTGTTCGGAATGATATTCAAGTATGCCTTCGCAACTGCACCAGCCACCGGAGGATTTGCAGGGGCGGCAGTGGCTGTAGCTATCAAAGAAGGCATGGCAAAAGGCATGCTATCTAACGAAGCCGGCCTTGGCACAGCACCCATGGCCCATGCAACAGCAAACACAAAACATCCTTTTCAACAGGGGCTCTGGGGAGCATTTGAAGTCTTCATGGATACAATTATTATCTGCACGATAACATCATTTGCTGTCCTCTCCACAGGTGTTTTATCAAACGGGCAATCAGGCATAGAGCTGGTCATCCAGGCTTTTTCCTCTGTTCTCCCTACAGGTCTTTCAAGCGCATTGATCTCTTTCTCCATACTGACTTTCTGCCTGTCCACTCAAATCGGATTCTTTATTTACTTTGAAACCGCTGTTTTAAACGTATTCAGCAAAAAAGTGATGAAATACCTTAAATGGTTCTATTTAATCCCGGGTGTGATATTTGCAGGAATCGCTGATGTTGATAAATTATGGGTATTTGCAACCATATCCGTAGGTGTCTGTTCGCTGCCAAACCTGGTAGCAGTCCTGGCGCTTAGCGGCGTTTTCTTCAAATTAATGAATGATTACTTAAGCGCCAGGAATAAATATGCGACAAAGCTCATTGATGCTTCAAAAAATTACGTAAAAACCGCAAAATAAGGAGAGAGAGCATGAAGATATTGATCATAAATCCAAACAGTGACCTTGAAATGACCGAAGCCATCCAGAGAACCGCAGAAAGTTTTTCCGATGGAGAATTCGAGGTTGCGTGCAAACCTACGCCAGGGGCACCGAAATTTATTGAAACCTATGAGGATGAGATTAAAGCTGCTCCAGGGATGATACAACTTGTTAGAGAAAATGAAGATAAATTTGATGCCTTTATCATCGCCTGTCACGACGACCCCAATCTCGACGTTATGAAAGAAATCACCAGAAAACCTGTCGTGGGTATTGCAGAAGCGTCAATGAAAATAGCTTCCATGCTGGGACACCGCTTCTCAGTCCTTACAACTTCCGAACACTCTATACCCATAAAAGAAGCCCTTGCGAGAAAATATCACCTTCAGGATGTTCTGGCCTCGGTTAGAGCCCCCAGGGAAGAAACGATTGAAAAAACCGATGAGCTAAAGTATATGGAGACCGCACAATCATCCATCAAGGAAGATATGGCAGAAGTCCTCGTCCTGGGATGTGCTGGGATGACAGGATTGGATAAGCATCTGGAAGAAAAACTGGGGGTCCCTGTTTTAGACGGCATCGTTTGTGCTTTAATCATCGCAGCTGGCTTAGTAAAATACAAAGTATCCACCAGCAAAATCAGAAGATACCATCCAGAGTATTAAAGATTTAAAACTACATAACTGCTTCTTCTTTTTCAAATCTGTACTTTTCTTTAGTCATGAGGACTTCTTTAAAGGCCTTAACCACATGCGGATGAAACTGCTTTCCCGCTCCTTTCTCGATCTCTTTGTAGGCCTCCCAGGGGGGTCTTCCTCTCCGGTAGGCTCTGTCTGTTATCATGGCGTCGTATGAGTCGGCAACAGCGATTATGGCTGCTCCGATAGGAATCTTTTCCCTATCATGGGATGAAAAATCCTTGTCTTCAAAATAGTATTTATGATGGGCTATAACGATCGGAACCGCCTCCTCTAATACTCCTCCCACAAGAGATATAATCCTTGCACCCTTCTCTGTATGGGATGACATCAGCTCATTCTCCGAAGAAGTCAGAGAGGCTGCTTTACGGACTATGTCCATACTTATCTCAGTCTTTCCAATGTCATGGAGAAGGGCTGCAACCTTAATATTTTCTCTTTCGAAAGAGGGTAATCCCATGGCCCGGGCAATGTCTTCCGATAAATGGGAAACCCTGACCGAATGGCCTTTCGTGTATTTATCCGCAGATTCAAGGTATTTGGAGAGAATCTCCAGAATCCCGACATAGGCGGCCTTCAAATCTTTGATCTTCTTTTCTTTCTCCTGGTATAGATATCCGATCGCCGCGCTTGTCAGGATTAAAAAAGAGCCCCAGGCGGTGAGGCTTACTATGACATAAACCTTCTCTGTGTCGGCCGTAAAGAAGGAAGAGGGGGAGAGCAGCAAAAAAACAACTACGACCAGGATGCAGAGAAAAGCAGTGAGAACAGCCATCCGTTTACCCAGGGAATACCCGGCTGCGATTATAGGCAGGTAGAAGAAATTGAGGAATCCGATTTTATAGGGCACAAAATAATTAATGGCCATAATACATAATAAAATTGTCAAAACAAGAATTTTCTCGAAGTGTTTGAAAACATAGACCTTTAATTTTTCCATTTTATGCCCTCTTTTTCATTACGGCCGGAAACATCCTTTATACCTTGGCACCATTGTCAAACTAAAATTAATAAAAATCATAATTCAAGTAAATAGCCTTTAGGGGTGATTGCTGGAAGGATTTTTGCCCTTTACTTCTCACCCAAAAGGATGATTTATTGCGATGATTCGAGTAAACTAGAAAAAGATAATATTTGAGATACAAAAAAATGAAAAAAAATAAAAGATTAAATTTCATTTTCACTCTAATAATAATCACGGTTAATCTATCCATTTTCTTGCCGTCTATGAAGGGAGATTTCCTATGGGATGATAAATACTTCATCACTGAAAATCCCCACATCTCAGCACCTCACTTCTTAAAAAAATTTTTGGTAACTCCTTTTGGAGGTTTCTCTGGCACGGATGAAAACAGCATCCGTTTAGATCGGTCAAGGCAGTTTTACCGGCCACTTACCTCCCTTTCATACTGGCTTGACCGAAAAACATGGGGATTTAATCCAGCCGGCTTTCATTTAACAAACATCCTCATCCAAATACTGAATACAATCATTATATATTTTATCCTTCAAAACCTTGGCCTGAATATACTCACATCCCTTTTTAGCACCCTGCTCTTTTCTGTTTTTCCTTTTCATTTCGAAAATGTATCCTGGATCTCAGGAAGGACCGATTTGCTCTCATTCCTTTTCGCGTCTATTTCAATATTATTTTTCTTAAAATTTTTAAAGAAAAATCATTATCTTTCTCTAGCTTTTTCTTCTTTTTTTTACCTTTGTTCGCTACTCTCTAAAGAAAACACCATTTTTTTATTCTTTATATTTTTCTTCATTCTGTATGCGAGTAAGCCAAGATTCAAAGATTCGGCTATTCCCATGATTCCTTTTGTCTTCAGCTTTCTTTTATGGTTCATTTTGAGGAATATTGCTATGGGTTCACCAGGATATGAACCCTCGGGAAGAACTCTGTTCGATTTCTTCTCGACAATTGGTTTTTATTCTCTCCGGCTTTTTTTCCCATTCCTTTTAAGCCTTACTGTCGACTCATACAAGGTTTTTAACAATGTTATTCTTCAGATTTTTGGTGGAATCATAACTATGCTTTTTCTTATTTCGGCCATTCTGTTATTGATAAAAAAATTAAAAAACACATCACCTGCACTTGCTTTTGTCTCTTATTACCTCCTTCTTTTACCTTCTGTCGTGATCATATTTGCCTCATCCACCGCTTCCTATATTGCCTGGCGATTTCTCTACCTGCCATCAGCCCTGTTCCTCACATGTTTGGCTTTTATCCTCTTAAAAAAAATGAAGCTCGGGCCTGTCTCGATCGTTCTCCTGTCTTTGCTGTTTCTTTTTTACGCGGTTGAGATGTATCCAAAAAATAAAATATATGGAAAGGATGAAACCGATTTCTGGCTCAGTTTTAAAGATACCTCAAGGGAAAATCTGCTGGCAAGATTTAATGTTGGGGTGACATATCTCCCGAGGGATGAAAAAAAAGCAATGGAGATATTTAATTCTATACTCTCTCAAAAAGAACATCATCTCTATTCAAGATATGAAGTGAAAATATACGAGGATCTTTTCCAATATTTTACTTTTAAAAAAAATTTCAATATGGCAGAAAAGTATTTCAATAAGTTAATAAAACTAAGAAAAGAGCAATCACAACATTTCTACTTCATATATGCTTTTTTTCTTGCCTTTAAAGGGAAAATTTCAGAGGGAGAAAAGATTGTAGTCGAAATGCTGAATTTTTTTCCTAAAAATCATTTGGTCCTGATTTATTCCGCAAAATTTTACATCATAATAAAGAACTATGAAAAAGCCTCTACATTGTTGACAAGAGACTATGATCTTTTTCCAACCAGAGAAACCTACAAACTTCTGCAAAAACTAAAGGAAGAAAAAAACCAGGGCGTTTTTTCATCACAACGCCAATAAAAAACTTTCTGAATTGACTTTTTTTTAGTCCAGGAAGACTACGCCTTTTTTCATTTTACATTCAATTATTCTTGTATCCCCTTTTTTCTGTTATTTTGTGAAAAATCATGCTATAAAACATTTATCACTCCATTTAAAAGAAATACTTCTAAAATGGGAGAATTTGATATGCTTGATATAATTGCGCAAGAAGAAAAAGATACCTTCGTGTATAAAGGGCCTGAAAGACGTTCCGGAGGGGAACGCCGTGAGGAAGAGCGCCGCAAAGAGGATCGGCGCAAAGAGAAGCGCAGGAAAAAGAAGCGCAGGAAAGAATAAAAGCAGAGGAAGCGTCAGCATTAAATAAAAAAGATTCTCAGAGATTTTTCATGCGAATGATTTCACAATGACTTTTCCACATTCTTGACTGCGTCTGCAAATATCTCGATACCTTTCTTTGCCAATTCCTCAGTGAGGACAAGCGGAGGAAGGAACCGGGCGACATTCGAATAATGCCCCCCAATTTCAATCAAAAGCCCATGACGATGGCAAAAAGTCCTTACTTTCCTTGCCAGTTCTGGGGCAGGTTCCTTTGAAACCTTGTCCCTGACGAGCTCTATACCTAGCATCAAGCCTTTTCCACGGGCTTCTCCTACAATATTCGAGTCCCTTTCTATCTCCTTAAGCCAGGAAAGCATTAAATTGCCCAGTGTAAGAGAGTGTTCGGCAAGATTATTCTTGATCATAAAATTTAAGGCCGCACTCCCGGCCGCATAAGCGAGGACATTTCCGCGAAAGGTTCCGATGTGTTTTCCTTCAGGCCATGTATCCAAGTCATCCCTGTAGGCAATACAGGAAATTGGGAAGCCTGCACCGCCAAGAGCCTTGCTTAAAGTAATTATATCAGGCACAACGCCGAAATGTTCGAACGCAAACATCTTTCCTGTCCGGCAGAATCCAGCTTGAATCTCGTCTACAATCATCAGAATATCGTATCTATTGCAGATTTCCTTAATCCTGGAAATAAATGGATCCGGAGGGACGATTGAACCTCCCTCCCCTTGGATCGCCTCAATAATCACTGCAGCGGGTTTCCCAACTCCTGAATGAGGGTCTTCGAGTATATGATCGAGATATTGAGCGCAATCTAAATCGCATGTTTCTGGTTTTCTTCCGAATGCACAGCGGTAGCAGTAGGCGTAGGGGACGAAATGAACCTCAGGAATGAGTGGAAGAAAATCCTCCTTAAAGCTCAATCCGCTTGAGAGCGAAAGAGCCCCTGCGCTCATTCCATGGTAGGAGCCCTCAAAAGCAATCATCGGATAGCGGCCTTTATTATACTTTGCCAGCTTTACAGCTGCCTCCACTGCATCCGATCCAGTGGGGCCACCGAAAAAAATTTTATTCAATGCCCCAGGTAGAAGAGATAAAAGAGTATCAACCATAACTTTTCGTGCCGGGTTAGGAATGTCAAGCGAATGAGTTAATTCGCCGAGCTGTCTCGATGCAGCCTCGATCACTTCCGGATTAGAATGCCCGACATTCATCACTCCGGCTCCACCAAAAAAATCAATGTATACATTGCCATCCACATCTTTCACTGTAGCCCCTTTGGCCCGGCTAATTGCCATAGGCATTCCCCTGGGGTATGAGACAGCCGAGCCCTCATGGGCAAATTGGTAATCGAGATACTCTTTTGATTTTGGTCCCGGGGGAACTGTCTTGATCAATGGCACACCTGAGAAAGAAAGATTTCGGAAATTCATCACTGGTCTCCTAGCAATTCTTTAAAATATACGACAAAAAGAGGGGACAGGCTCTTTTTTGGGCACACTATATCCTTTGAGTCAACGCTATTTCCCAAAAAAAGGGTGTCTCTCCCCCTTTTACCTAGCACGGCGTGGATAATATGTCAAACTTATTACTCTCTGAAAGTGGTATACTTACAATCTCACTCTAAGAATGGTAAAATATTCTGACCCGTGCGCTACTTTTAGCCTGGATTATTCACGAGTCGAGATTGCTGTAGCGGCAAGGCCGCAGCCCATGAAGCTGTAGTAAACTACCGCGAATGGGCTGCAACGAAGCCGATGCAGTGAGATCGGCTCGCCCGCAGGGGAAAAAATGCCGACATTTGATAGAAATATTACAACAAACAAAGTGATGGTCTTTATTTTACTGAAAACCGGGCTATAATGTTAATATTATTGAAGATAAATGAAGGTGGCGGCAGTTTTTATGAATAATTCAGGTAAGATAAGGAGAAGAAATGCAAACAGAAAAAT
>DAOUYU010000166.1 GCA_030673995.1 Candidatus Aminicenantota bacterium | reverse complement strand
AACCTTCAAAGGATGACTCGGCAATGAACTCGCAAAATTGTTTAAATTTCTCAGGAGCTTCAACCTTACATTCATCGACAACTCTGAGGTCATCCATAAAACTTGCTAGCTCGTCTTTCCAGTCAGTTTTGGCCATTTTGTACCCCCGGAAAAATATGCCATCCGTATCTTAACATATTCCTCTTCAACTTTAAAAGATGAAATAAAAAAAAGAAACTGGGTGCTTTTTATGTCCCTTTTTTTATCAATTCCGCGAAACGTCTTCCAAATTCTTCTCCCTTTTTCAACTCTTCTTCTGTAGGGCATCCCTTAAATTCCAGGGTATCGGCAAGTTCCCACTTAAGTGGCTCTATAATTTTTTCCAAATTTTTTCTCGCCCCACCGCTCCATCCGTAGCTTCCAAAATAAGCCACTTTCTTGTTCTTGATGTGCTTGTGAGCAGCCATGTTTAACACTCCTTCAACTGGAGGAAACATGGACACTTCATAGGTGGGAGCTCCTATCATGACCCCTGCTTTTGTCCAAAGGGAAGGGAGGATGTAGCTCGGATGAGTTCGGGAGGCATCAAAGATTTCAAGGGGAACATCTTCCCGGGATATTCCCTGAGCCACCGCATTCATCATGGATTCTGTAAAGCCGTACATAGAGCCATAAATTAGGGTTATGCCGGGCTCAGTTTTTCCAACGGCGTACTCTGCCCAATTCTTGTATAGATTAACTATAAGAGAAGGATTCTTGCGCCAGATTAGACCGTGAGATGGAGCAATAATGTCAATGGGAAGATCAGCTAATTTTTCGATAGCTCCCAAAACCCTTGCACTGAAACTGGCCACGATATTAACGTAATAGCGGAGGGCTTCCTTCTGATAAAAATCAAAGTCTTTGCATTCATCATCAAAGATCGCCCCTCGGATAGCGCCATATCCGCCAAAAGCATCACAAGGAAAAAGAATCCTGTGAGAGACCTCGTAGGTCATCATAGTCTCAGGCCAATGAAGAAAAGGTGTTGAAAAAAACTTCAAAGTTCTTTTGCCCAGAGAAAGAGTGTCTCCATCGTTGACCACCCGAACGTTCTCTTTTATAGAAAAGAAACTCTCCAGCATATCCTTCGTTTTTGCTGAACCCAGGAAAGTGACTCGAGGAGCAATCCTTCTCAACGTCCTTATAAGACCGGAGTGATCGGGCTCCATATGGTTGACGACTACAAAATCAACCTGCGAAATATCTGTGACTTCATCGATTTGATCAAGGTATTCATCTCCCTTGAATGATTTCGTCAAATCGATGATCGCCTTCTTTTCATCGTCTATAAGATACGAATTGTATGAAACACCTTCCTTTGTGATAGGCCATAAACCTTCGAAAAGGTCAGTGGTTCGGTCGTTTACACCTATCCAGTAAACATCGGGCTTTATCTCTATTGCAGGCATTTAACCTACCTCCTTTCTCCAGATAACTTATAATTTTAACGAGAGAGGATTAAATAGGCAATAATTTATTTAGGGAACCCATAATTTCTTTTACAATATCCACTGATTATGGTAAAAGATACGGGAAAAATTAATACTTCTTTTCTTTGTCTTCATAAAGGAGACTGAAATGGACGGCCAGGAAACGATCAAGAGAGGAACATGGGGATCCAAAACCGCTTTCATTCTCGCAGCAACGGGTTCAGCTATAGGTTTAGGCAACATCTGGCGATTCCCGACAATGGTAAGTCAGAATGGAGGAGCAGTTTTTGTCCTGGTCTATATCCTGGCGGTTGCTTTAATCGGGTTCACTGTGATGCTGGCAGAATTGACCATCGGACGCCACGCTCAGAAAAACCCTGTCGGAGCCATCGGGCATATAAAGCCCCACTCACCCTGGAAATTTATCGGCTATCTGGGAGTAATTACAGGTGTTTGTATTCTCTCTTATTATTCTGTCGTAGCAGGATGGACAATAGGCTACATTGTCAAGATTGCAACAGGGGCTTTCAGTGGAGAAGTGACAAGTCAATTAACTGAAAAAATATATACAGAATTCACTTCTAATCCTCTTCAAGTTATCTTTTTACTTTTCCTGTTTATCGGAATTACTACTTACATCGTCTCAAAAGGGGTTAAAAAAGGAATAGAAAGATGGACTAAGGTTCTGATGCCCATCCTTTTTCTGCTTATAATTTTTCTTGCTGTGAGGGCTTTAACGCTTCCTCGCGCCTCTACAGGCCTGATCTATTATCTCAACCCAGACTTCTCCAAGCTCAGCGGCACAGTCGTTCTATTTGCGTTAGGGCAGGCTTTCTTTTCTCTAAGCCTGGGTATGGGAACAATGATCACTTACGGCAGCTATATTTCTAAGTCCGATAATCTCGTCTCTTCGGCAGGATGGGTCACCTTTTCGGATACTCTTATCGCCCTTCTGGCAGGGTTGATAATCTTTCCCACTCTTGCTTTTGCCTACCAGCCAATGGATGTAGGAGGTTTTGGCCTTGTTTTCCAGGTCTTTCCTATTATCTTTTCCCAAATACCGGGTGGTTATATCTTTGCGCTTCTCTTTTTCTCACTTTTATGCGTGGCTGCTTTAACTTCGACAATATCTCTCCTTGAAGTTCCGGTGGCTTATCTAGTTGATGAGCGGGAATGGTCGAGAAAAAAAGCAGCTATGGCAGTGGGGTTTCTCTCCTTTGTCATAGGAGTCCCTGCTGCTCTTTCCTTTGGAGGAATGAAAATTTTCACCAAGATAGATTTCTTTGGCAAGTTTGATTTTATCTTCGGCAATATCTCCTTAGCTGTTGGCGCCCTGTTGATATGCGTGTTCGTTGGTTATGTCTGGGGTGTTAAAAACGCGATCAAAGAAATTTTTTCTGGAAATCATAAATTCAAGATAAAACCTCTCTGGGTTTTTTCTCTTAAGTTTCTCTCTCCTCTAGCCATAATTTTTATTCTTATCTTCATAAAGAAACTTGTTTCTGGATAAAGGAAGTCAATGAAGAAAAAAACTTTAACCATCATATTCTTTTTTCTGTGTCTGATGAGTCTTTCAACCCTAAAGGCGGCCGATATCAAGGGCAAGGTTATCCTTTCTCCTAAAGGAAAACCGTACACTGAAGGGATTGTTCTTCTCAAGCCCCTGGAAGAGGAATATTTTTCTGAGACAGCTCTTGATCTCGAGGGAAATTTTATATACAGCGATCTCAAGCCAGGAAAATACATCATCAAAATGGATCTTTATGAATTGACTCCCTTCGAAGAAGAGATAGAGATAAAAGATAAAACCGAAACACTGGAACTTAACTTCACTATTTCCCTGTCTCTTTTAGACAAAACACTCATTCTCATCACGAAGGCAAGCGATTTCATGTGGAGTTACTGGATGATCGCCCTTCTTTTAGGGACAGGAATCCTGCTGACTTATCTCACCCGCCTCATCCAGGTTAGAAGGCTAATCCTTTCCCTGAAGATGGTACTACGAGGAGCCCTGGGAAAGGATAAGTCAGAAAAAGAAGAAGGAGACATCTCTCCTTATGCAGCTTTGATGACTGCCCTGGCTGCCACTGTTGGCAATGGCAATATCGCCGGGGTGGCTACAGCCATCGCTGTCGGTGGACCTGGAGCTCCCGTTTGGATGTGGATAGCCGGCTTCTTCGGCATGGCAACAAAGTATGCTGAAGGATTTTTAGGAGTCAGATTCAGTATTAAAAATATGCGGGTAGAAATGTCCGGTGGCCCTATGTACTATGACCTTAATGGCATTAAAAACGATCAGATAGACAAATTCATGTGCATGCTTTTTGCTGTCTGTGGT
>DAOUYU010000115.1 GCA_030673995.1 Candidatus Aminicenantota bacterium | reverse complement strand
TCTACTTGACGTGCGGTAATCCAGCAGGGTTCCAATGCCTGAAGGCCATATTCTCCAAAAGATAGGTCTGATCCCCTGTAGGCTTTTCCTCTCATCCTTCCCCTCTGGTGTTTTCTGTGTTTTACTTTTTTTGGCATCAACATGGCTAAATCTCTTCTACTTCAACGGTTTGGGAAGTCATTTTTGGTTTTTCCACATCGGTCCTATAGATCCAGACTTTAATTCCTATTTGACCGTACGTTGTAAACGCTTCTGTAAAACCATAGTCAATATCTGCCCTCAAGGTTTGAAGGGGCAATTGACCCTTTAAATACCACTCAGACCGGGCTATCTCTACTCCTCCTAACCTGCCTGAACACATCACCTTTATACCTTTAGCTCCCATTTTCAGCGCCATATTCACCGCTCTTCTCATAGCTCGACGATAAGCTATTCTTTTCTCTAGCTGGATGGCAATCCCTTCGGCAACCAGCAGAGCACCGAGTTCAGGCTTATCCACCTCTCTGATATCAATATAAACTTCTTTCTCAGCTATATCCTGCAGAAGAGATTTTAGGTTTTCAATTTCTTTTCCACCCCGTCCAATGACAATGCCTGGCCGGGCAGTATGGATGATGGCTCTGACTTTAGGACCCACTCGTTCAATACCTACCTCAGCTATTCCCGCATGATAGTATCTTTCCTTGATAATCTTTTTCATTTTCAGGTCCTCATGGATCAAACGCTTGTATTCTGCCCCTTTTGAAAACCAACGGGAACTCCACTGTTTATTAAAGCCTAATCTGAATCCATAAGGATGTGTCTTTTGTCCCACTTCTTATCTCCCTTTTTTCTCTTCTAAGTAAACGTGGACATGGCTTGTCCTTTTTAAAATCCGGGAAGCTCTTCCCATGGCACGGGCTCTCCACCTCTTCAAGTGCGGGCCCTGATTTACAAAAATCTCTGATATGTACAGATTATCCACATCGATATTAGGAGCTTTCTGTTGAGCATTTGCGATTGCTGAGCGGAGAACTTTCTCGACTATGAAGCTTGCCTTTTTTTTCTTTGAAAAACGGAGAATCGTCAAAGCTTCTCCAACATATCTATCCCTGATCAAATCCGTCACAAGCTGGCACTTCTGAGGAGCTATTCTCACATATTTGCCAACCGCTCGAGCAACTCTGTCTTGTTCTTCCATTTTATTTCTTCATCCTGACTGTTCGTGCTGTCTTTGTCGTATGACCTTTAAAAGTCCTGGTAGGGGAAAATTCCCCCAATTTATGTCCAACCATATTTTCATTGATGAAAACCGGTATGAATTTTCTTCCGTTATGAACCCCGATGGTCAGTCCTACCATATCCGGAATAATTGTTGAACCTCGGGCCCAGGTCTTGATAACCTTTTTTTTCCCTCCTTCACCTTTTAAAGCTTCAATCTTTTTCAAGAGTTTAAGGTCCACATAGGGACCTTTTTTCAAAGACCTTCCCATGATTATTTACTCCTTCTCCGGATAATAAAGGATTCGGTTCTCTTGTTTCTTCTTGTTTTATAACCTTTCGTGGGTTGGCCAGTGGGACTTACAGGATTCCGCCCTCCTTTTGCCTTTCCCTCTCCTCCTCCATGAGGATGATCGACTGGATTCATGGCAGTGCCTCGAACGTGAGGCCTCCTTCCTCTCCAACGATTCCGGCCTGCTTTGCCAATAGAGATGTTCTGATAATCCAAGTTCCCCATCTGACCCACTGTTGCTCGACAATCCAAATGAATCTTTCTTATCTCAGAAGAAGGCAGGCGAACCTGGGCATATTTACCCTCTTTTGCAAGAATTTGAGCTCCTGTTCCTGCCGATCTCGCTAATTGCCCTCCCTTGTTTATTCTCAATTCGATATTATGGACAAACGTTCCCATGGGGATAAGCTTCAGAGGCAAAGCATTTCCAGGCAGGATATCCACCTGTTTATCAGAAGAGATTACAGTTTGTCCGACTTTTAAACTCAGGGGAGATAAAATATAGCGCTTTTCGCCATCTTTATATTTTATGAGAGAGATAAAAGCCGAACGGTTAGGGTCATACTCAATTGTTTCTACAATACCCGGAATATCGATCTTATCTCTTTTAAAGTCAATAATGCGATACAATCTTCTGTGCCCTCCCCCACGATGGCGAATAGAAATCCTTCCTCGAGAGTTTCTTCCCCCTGACTTAGAAAGGGATTCAAGGAGCGGCTTATGCGGGCGGCGCGTTGTCAGTTCTTCAAAAGTGAGACCGGTTTTCTGACGTAGACTCGACGTTGTTGGTCTGTATGTTTTTATACCCATTTAAACAGCCTCAAAATACTCAATCATCTTTTCGCCCTCTTTCAGCTTCACATAGGCTTTCTTCCAGTCCTTCTTCTTGCCCGCACTACGGCCAACTCTTCTCATTTTGCCTCTTTTATTCTGAACTCGAACTCTCTCAACCTTTATCTTAAACAGCTGCTCAACGGCTTTTTTTATCTCAATCTTATTAGCTTTGGGATTAACTTCAAAGCAGACTTCTCTGTTTTTTTCTTTCAACAATGTGCTTTTTTCCGTGATAATTGGCCTCAAAACAATCCTGTACGGGTCCTTGATCACTTCAATTTCTCCATCAAAGATTCAAAGGCTTTCTGAGAAAAAACAAGCCATTTGTAATTCAAAACATCATAAACACTGACATGATTAAAATCAATGGCTTTGACCTTTGGAATATTCCTTAAAGAAAGAAACAAATTCTTATTTTGATGATGATCGACGATCAAAGCTGAATCCAACTTTAATCCCTCTAAGAGCTTTGCTCCTATCTTAGTTTTTGGCTCCTTAAGATCCAAGGCCTTGAGGACAAGAATCTGTTTTTCGGCAAATTTCATGGACAGGGCCGATTTTAACGCATTTCTTTTCGCTTTCTTTGGCAAGCTGTAAGAATAGTCTCTTGGTCTTGGGCCAAAGGTAACGCCACCCTTTTTCCAAAGGGGTGAACGAATACTCCCTGCTCTTGCCCTTCCTGTGCCTTTCTGCCTCCAGGGTTTTCGGCCTCCCCCCCTCACTTCTGCTCTTGTCTTTGTCGAAGCTGTCCCTCTTCTTTGATTGGCACGATAATTGATAACTGCTTCATAGAGAAGGTGTTCTTTAACAGGATAAGCAAAAATTTCCTTCGGGATGTTCAGCTCGCTTATCTTTTTTCCGCTTTGACTCAAGACTTGCATTTTTAGCATTTTCTACTCTATCTTTTCCTTTTTTGATGGCTCGGATTTAGGCTTCTCGGCTTTGGCTTCCTCAGGCTCAGGCTCTTTGGCTTTGGATTCTTCCGCTTTTGACTCTTCTGGCTTGACCTCCTTAGGCTCGGATTTTTCAGCCCCGGGCTTCTCGGCTTTGGCTTCCTCAGGTTTAGGCTCCTCTGGCTCAGAAGGCTTAGGTTGATATGATTCAGGATGATAACTCGTCTTTTTGATCAAAAGATAGCCCCCTCTTGCTCCAGGGACAGCTCCCTCAACGACCAGGAGGTTATTTTCCTTATCAGCCTGAATAACCGTTAGGTTCTTTATGGTTACTCTCCTGTTTCCCATTTGACCGGGGAGTTTTTTTCCCTTTACCACTCGGGAAGGATAGGCAGAAGCCCCGATAGAACCGGGTGACCTATGAAACATGGAACCATGAGTGCGCTTTCCGCCATGGAAACCCCAGCGTTTGATGACACCAGAAAATCCTTTTCCTTTGCTCACTCCGATTATATGGACTCTCTCTCCTTCCTGGAAAATATCTACAAAAAATTGGTCTCCTTCCTTAACTTTTGCCTTTTCTGCGAATCGAAATTCTCTCAGGATTCTCACCGGAGGAATACCAGATTTGCCAAAATGACCCATTACAGGCTTCGTCGGTTTTTTTATACTTTTCTCCTCTAAAAATCCCATTTGGAGAGCTGAATAACCGTCTTTCTCTCTTGTCTTTTTCTGGATGATCGTGCAAGGCCCAGCTTTAATAATAGTGACAGGGGCCACATTTCCCTTCTCATCAAATATTTGGGTCATCCCGATCTTTTTACCGATTAAACCCTCGATCATACCTATTCTCCTCCAGTTCCAAATGCTTGAATTTCCACATCAATCCCCGCCGGCAAATCCAGCTTCTGAAGCTCTTCAATGGTATCATTGTTGTAATCGCTTATATCAATCAACCTCTTGTGGATTCTCATCTCAAAATGTTCTCTTGATCTCTTATCCACATGAGGAGAACGAAGAACACAAAATCTATGAATGCGGGTCGGCAGAGGTGTCGGGCCGGAAATCTTTGCTCCTGTTCTTTTCGCCTTAAAAACGATATCTTTTACAGACTGGTCGAGGAGTCTATGATCAAAAGATTGAAGCCTGATTCTTATTTTTTCCATTTCTTTGTTCCTCGTCTCTCCTCTTAAGTTTAATATTCTCCTTTTTTTACTACCTTCTTCTTGATCCTTATCCCTTACTCCTTAATCCTTACTCCTTACCATGAGCCATGAGCTATGAGCTTCTTCTCTAATCCTTAATCCTTAATCCTCATTCCTTCTTCCTTCTTCCTTACTCTAAAATTTCCGTGACCGTTCCTGCTCCTACTGTCCGTCCTCCTTCTCTTATCGCAAACCGCAATCCCTTCTCCATTGCTACATCCGTTATCAATTCTATCTCTAAATTCACATTGTCCCCAGGCATTACCATCTCTACTCCCTGTGATAACTTCACCGTTCCTGTCACATCCGTCGTCCGAAAATAAAACTGCGGCCTGTACCCTGTAAAAAACGGCGTGTGCCGCCCTCCTTCCTCTTTCTTCAACACATATATCTCAGCCTTAAACCGATGATGCGGCATTATCGACCCAGGCCACGCCAATACCATTCCTCTCTCAACCTCATCCTTGTCCGTCCCTCTCAATAAGACTCCTACGTTGTCCCCAGCTATTCCTTCATCCAATATCTTGCGAAACATCTCTACCCCAGTCACTATTCGCTTGCGCGTCTCCCCAAATCCCACTATCTCTATCTCCTCTCCTGTCTTGATCTGCCCTCGCTCAATCCGTCCAGTCACTACCGTCCCTCGCCCGCTTATCGAAAATATGTCCTCTATCGGCATCAAAAACGGCTTGTCCACCACCCTCACAGGCTCAGGTATGTAACCGTCTACAGCATCCATTAACTCCAACACCGGCTTGTTCACCTCAGCATCCGGAGAACCATCCGACTCCATCGACTTCAACGCACTCCCTCGTACCACAGGTATCTTCTCCCCGGGAAACTCATACTTCGTCAATAACTCCCTCACCTCTAACTCAACCAAATCCAATATCTCCTCATCATCCACTAAATCCACTTTGTTCATAAATACCACTATCGCCGGAACATTCACCTGCCGCGCTAACAATATGTGCTCACGAGTCTGCGGCATCGGCCCATCATCAGCCGCCACTACCAGTACCGAACCATCCATCTGCGCTGCCCCGGTTATCATGTTCTTTATGTAATCCGCATGTCCAGGACAATCTATGTGCGCATAATGACGATTGTCCGTCTCATACTCTATGTGCGCTATCTGTATCGTCAATCCCCTCTCCTTCTCCTCAGGTGCATTATCTATCTGGTCAAACTCTATGTAATCTACCTTGCCCTCCAGCTTCTTGTTCAATACCTTCGTTATCGCTGATGTTAACGTCGTCTTGCCGTGATCCACATGCCCTATCGTCCCTATGTTTAAATGCGGCTTCGTTCGCTCAAACTTTGCTTTCCCCATTCCCTTTACCTCCT
>DAOUYU010000031.1 GCA_030673995.1 Candidatus Aminicenantota bacterium | reverse complement strand
TCTGTCAACTCCCTGTTCCAGAAGGCATGAAATCTTCCCAGGCCAGGATCTAAAGAATCATGTTTTTCATAATCGATATAAAAATAGAAAGCATCAATCTGCTCTTCGGACTGGTTTTCAACAATCATTAAGGCTCCATTGCTAAAGGGCATCGGAAGATAGCAGTTCATAGCATTTCCACTCTTAGGAGCAACGGCCAGGGGAAGAGATATAAGGGAATATTTCTCACCCCAGCCCTGACCGAAGAAATCACCGATGGGGCATTCAACACTCGGATTCTCTTCCTTATCCCAGTACATTCGCAGAACCGCGTTGCGACGCAGCATAGGATCTTTACACGAGATAGTCACCCAGATATGTTTAATGATTCCTGCGCCCTCGATGCGGGCAATCACTGCAGTCTCTCCAGGCTTAATCACCAAACGGTCGGCATTTTTTCCGGTTCTGTCATAGCTTGAAACTCTCTTGGATTGATAATTCTTTAGTGAAGCCAAATCATCAAGGAAAGATTTTCTTTGCCCGGAAGCCAAAAAATGCAAAGAAGCAAAGAAAAAGATAATGAAGAATAAAGTCGTTTTTTTAAAGCTCATCTCTCCTCCTTTTTAAATTTTTTCTAGCTTTACTCAAAATAAGGCGAGGTTCACCCGCCTAAAAATTTTTGACATCGGAAAATAGATGTTTTAGCTATCCAGGTTGACCTGCATGAAAGACCTGGGTCAGGAAGCCTTTACAGCCTCTCTAAGGGCTCGGACGAAGGAAACTGGGAAACTCCGCCCTGAAAGACCTTCAATATCTTCCAAGGAACCAATCTCTACTCCTCCCAGAGAACTCGGAACCTGAGAGACGATTTTATCATAGAGATTAGCAATAGCAATGATGCTACTGCCTACAGGAATTTCGTTTAAACTTTTATCCAGATTATCTGCTTCTTTGACATAATGCTGGTAATAGCCGGAGAGAAGAGGTTTAATTGCGCTCAACAGAGAAGCCGTTGTGCTCAACAATATCTGTTCTTTGTCTATCGTTTGTGTCTCAGAGATATTTATATCACCTGACATAAAATCGACAACCTCTTCAAAGAAGAGAAGACTGGATTGCAGGTCTCCTGCTTCATGAAGAAGAGCAGCGGATTTTATATTTTCCACTTCCGTGGTGCTGAGACCTGCAGTCTGGGCAATTTTTCCAGAAAGATGAGAAACCCTTAAGGAATGGGGCTTTTTCTCATCCGCGACTTCAAAATATTTGAGCATGATCTTGAGCGCTCCTATATAGGATCTGCCCATTTTTTTAATCCGGCGCTCTTTCTGTTCAGTAAGGATTCCGATGATTGCTGCGGTCAAAATCAGGAAGCTCGCCCAGGAAATTATAGAGGTAAGTTCATCAAGAGTGGGGTACCATCTCTGTCCTTTTGAAAAATTTATGAAAAATTGGTAGAGAATCACCAAAACAACACAAAAACTTGCAGTCAAAATGGCCTCTCTCTTCCCAAGAAAATATCCTGAAAGGATAACAGGAAGGAAAAAGAAGTTGAGAAAACCTAGTTTATTGTAGACAAGAAAAGCGGTTACTAAAATTCCGACTAAAATCAGAATAACAATGGATAATTCAAAATGCTTCCGGACCCATGTTTTTATTTTTCTCATCTTTTCTCCTTCAGATCAACCCTGTCTATAAATTTTTCCCCTCAATGATTTTTTATGAAAATAAAACCATTCATCAAGATCTGTAAGATTTATATCATTCAACCAGATTTTAGTCAATAACAAAGAAAAATGGGGACAAAGGGAAAATGGGGACGGTCCGATCGTACCCATTTTTTTCGCGCCTTTTTTTCCTTTTCCTGATTTTAATCCCCAATTTTTATTTTTAATGGTATAATTCATCAAGAATTCGATCGCAAAATTCAGGAGGAAAGATGAAAAAAAATGTCATCTTAATCATTGTTTTCTCTTTATTGCTATCCGCGTGTGCTCCACACATTCACTTCGATATTTTAGGAAAGGAGGAAATTCAGGAAGTCACCCTTGTTAAAAGCAGAGCCAAAGAGAAAATTCTCATCCTTGATATCTCAGGTCTTATCAGTTCTTCGCTCAATACCGGAACCTTCTCAAAAGAAGGAGATGTCCTCTCAAGAGTTTATTACAGGTTGAAAAAAGCTTCCGAGGACAAAATGGTTAAAGCGGTTATACTTCGCCTGGACACACCAGGAGGGGAGGTCACAGCCAGCGATATTCTTTACAATGAAATTTTAAATTTCAAAGAAAAAACTGGCAAACCGGTCCTGGGATTAATGATGGGATTGGCCGCATCTGGAGGATACTATATCGCTTCAGCCTGCGATTACATCATTGCTCATCCTTCAACGATCACCGGTAGCATCGGTGTTATTTCGATTTTTCCCAATCTTGAAGACCTTTTTACTAAAATCGGGATAAAAGTGAATGTCATTAAATCAGGAGAGATGAAAGACTCGGGAAGCACCTTTAGAGATTTATCCACAGAAGAGAAAAAAATCTTTCAAGATATCGTCGATGAACTCTATCAGAAGTTTCTGGACGTCGTCTATCAGAAAAGGAAGAACTCTCTTTCCCTCGAAGAGCTTAAAAAGATAGCTGATGGACGGGTCTACACGGCTCGCCAGGCCTATGAGCTTAAGCTGATTGATGAGATCGGCTATTTTGATTCGGCTTTTAAGAAGACTCTCGCTCTTGCCTCCCTGAAAGAAGCAAAAGTTATTGCCTATACATATTATCCTGGAAGAAAAACAACTATTTATGCTTCATCTCTAGAAAAATCTTCTCTTTTTGAAAGGAAAAATTTTGAAGACTTGCTCCGCTCTTTGAAAAGCGGCTTTTATTACTTATGGCTTCCCCAGATAACAAGTTATTGATGATTTATCCGCCTATTTTTGCTTCTACCTCAAAAGCTGGAGAATTTAAAATGTACTCCTTGACAGAACAGCTATTGACAGCTTTGATGACAGCATTTTTATATTTTTCAGGAAACTCTTGAGGGAGTTGAATCTCGAGTGATATTCTCTCTATCATCTTGGTCCCTGGATTCCTCCTTATCTTCATGACAAGGGCTGTTTTTTCAGTAGATATTCCTCGTTTCTGGCAGAAAAAAAGAACATAGATGCCTGCACACGTGGCAATGGAAGCTAAGAAGAGATCAAAAGGAGCAGGAGCCAAACCTCCTCCTCCTTGATACACTGGCTGGTCGGTTTTTATGATAATACCTTTGTATTCAGCATCCACCCGCATTCATCCCGGGAAAAAAACTTTCATTTCTTTTTCCATATCCATTCTCCTTTTAAGTTCAACTGAAAATCTTTCAGCTCCTCTCAACTTGGGAACTGGTTCCTGGTGATGGGGGACCGGTAGCCGTTATCGCTCTATCCCCTTAGAGAAAAGAGCAAGCAACAGTTTTCTATCTTTTTCTGTCAAAGCGAATCTTCCAAATAAATCATAAATCATCTCAGTCATATGCCGTTTGTTTGTCCTGTGAATGAACCTTTTTTTTTCCAGTTTATCCAAGATGAGGCGGATGCATTCCTCCTGTTCCTTGCGGGAAAGAGGCTCCTCTCGATTGATCTTATCGTCTATGTGAGTACCTTGAGCATATATATTAAACAAGGTTATAAGAACAGCAGAGGCAAGGTTATAAGAAGGCTGCCGTGCAGCCTGAGGGATGGAAAACCTGAAATTTGACCTTCGAAGCTCGCCCGAGGTCAACCCGGTCCTTTCATTGCCAAAGAGAAGCCCGGTCTTCACAGAAGAAGGAAAACGAAAACTTTTTTCCACTGCCTCTTTTAAAGAGATCGAGGGGAAATTTTTTCTTCTCTTCGCTGTGGCGGCAAAAACTACGTTTAAATCTGCAGTGGCACTTCCGAGATCAGGATAACATGTTGCCTGTTCCAGTATTTCCCTGGCATGGACAGCTGTTTTAAATGCTTTTTGGCCGAGGCTTTTCACCTTCACAAGCCTTAGCTCCTCAAATCCTGTATTCTTCATAGCACGTGCAACCTGTCCAATGTTTTCCGGGTTTTCAGGACGGACAAGAATGACTGTAAATTTTGCCTTCAGATCAAATCCGCTTTTATGTTTTACCACATGCATTTTATTCATTATAAACAAGAGCTCGGACAAAGACGAGATAAATTCAATTTTAAGGAGATGAAAATAAAAGAGGGGACTGGATTCCCGCTACCCCGCCTGCGCGGGCACAGGCTCCGCGGGAATGACGATTGAATAAAAGAGGGGACAAAGAATAAAAGAGGGGTCAAATCTTTAATCTTGAATTAAAAAGTGGGGTCGGCAGTTTTTATAAATCATTCAGGCTAATATTTTCCCGTACTACCAAACCCTTTATCCCCCCGTGAGGTTTCTTCGAGCTCCTCTACTTCAACAACTTTAACCTGAACGACCGCCTGGATGAGAAGCTGAGCAATTTTCATCCCTTTCTTTATGACAAAGGATTCATTTCCAAGATTCACCAGTACCACCCGGACCTCTCCTCTGTAGCCTGAGTCGATAACACCCGCCAAACGGTGAACCCCTTCGAGTGAGATCCCACTTTTATCCCAAACCAGCCCTACATGTCCCTCTGGTACCACGACTTTTATCCCGGAAGGAACAGGCTTGACCTCTCCCGGTGCCAGGATACAATCCATCGAAGAAAAAAGGTCCAAACCCGCATCTCCCTGATGCTGGTAAAGGGGAAGCTTGGCATCTTTGTGAATTCTTTTTACCTTGAGTTTCAAGGCTCAAACACCCTCAAGTCTAATTTCTTTGAAATAAGGCTCTGCAATCCCGGCGAAAGCCTGGACCTCTTTCCTGCTGTAAGGTTTTCTTTGAAGATACTGACTGTCGAGGGTCTTGGCAGGAACGAATTGCTGGATCTGGAAAATTTTAGCACCATTGAGCATTTGACTGATCTTCCTGATGTCATCTGGACCAACCAAACCTGGAACCACAGTTGTTCGGAAGACATATTCGAGGCCCGAGTTCTTTATCATGTTTATACTCTTTTGAATATTTTCTTCGTTCACCTGGACCCCGGCTACTTCTTCGTACCGTTCAAGGGGAGCCTTGACATCCATGGCGATCTGATCCACGAGTCTCTTCTCAATAAGCCTTTCAAGCCTGGAAGGGAAGGAACCGTTTGTATCGATCCTTACCAAAAGGTTTCTCTCTTTAATGAGACAAAGAAGGACTTCTAGATCTTCGTTAAAAAGGGGTTCTCCCCCGGTAACGCAGATGCCTTCAAGCCAATTTTTTCTCGAATCCAAGAAACTGACGAAATAATCCATAGGAAAGCTCGGGAGGGCTTGAGAATTCAGGACTAAATCCGAATTGTGGCAAAAGGGACACCGGAAGTTACATCCACCCAGAAACACAGTGGAGGAAATGTATCCCGGAAAATCTTTAGGCGCAAATTTTTCTAAGCCTTTGATCTCAACCACTCTTCTAACTCCTTGCGATTATTCAAGACAACTGGACCTTCTCCATTCTCTTTAAGCACCAAACTCGGGATGATGATCGCTCCTTTATAATCGCGCTTGAGATAATTTAAAAATTCCCTAATTCTCATCTTGCTTTCTTTTAAAACGAGGTTATTTTCCTGCACCTCTAAATTCGCCTCTTTTAAATATTTCTTGAGTTCCTCGCATTTCGGGCAATTAGGATAGGTAAAAAGTAAGTATTCCATTGGCTAGCTTATTTCTGAATAAGGAGTTCTCTCTCTGAATTCCTGCCGTTTTCCGTCATTCCAGGTGCCGACAGGCCTCAGGTAACCCACAATCCTGGAATAAACCTCTGTCTCTTTTCCACATTCAGGGCATTTGGACACCTCGCCAGGGATATAACCATGATTATCACAGATGCTGAAAGAGGGGGTAATACTGAAATAGGGAAGTGAAGTTTCAGCTATCTTCTTCACTAATTTTTTGCACGTATTCCTGTCAATAGCTTCAGGGAGGAAACCATGAAAGATCGTTCCTCCTGTATAGAGAGGCTGTATATCCTTCTGATGCTCTATAGCGTCAAAAATATCCCGAGTAGCGTCCACATTGAGTTGGGTAGAATTTGTAAAATATGGATATTTCTCGGTTCCTGCAGTAATGATGTTGTGATATTTCTGCTTATCAAGCCTTGCCAGCCGGTAAGAAGTGGATTCTGCCGGGGTTGCTTCTAAATTGTAAATATTACCGGTCTCTTCTTGAAGCTTCCGGATCTCATCTCTCATGAAGTTCATGACTTCTAAGGTAAATTCCTTCCCCTCTGGAGTGCCAATTCCTTTTCCCAAAAAATTCAGACAAGCTTCATGCATGCCACAAATACCGATAGTCGAAAAATGATTATCAAAATGACCAAGATAGGCCAAAGTATAAGGCATGAGTCCCTTGGCCAACATATTGTTGACAACTTCTCTTTTGGTTTCAAGTGACTCTTTTGCCAAGATCATCAAATTTTTTAATTTGGCAAAATATTCCTTTCGTGAGTCTGATTCATAACCTATTCTGTTCAGGTTTATTGTCACAACCCCAATCGAACCGGTTGAATCTCCTGGACCCCACATGTTACCTGGCCTTCTTAAGAGCTCCCGCTGATCAAGGTTCAAACGGCAGCACATGGCTCTGATATCACCCGGGTCCAAATTTGTACCGATGTAATTTTGAAAATAAGGGATTCCGTACTTGGCCGTGACTTCAAAAAGAAGATTAGAGTTCGGGGAATCCCAGTCGAAATCTTTAGTTAAATTATATGTAGGGATGGGAAAAGTAAAAACGCGGCCTTGCTGATCTCCTGCTCTCATCAATTCCAGAAAAGCCCTGTTGATCATATCCATCTCTTCCTGGTATTCCCCGTAAGTTGAATCCTGCTCTTCTCCCCCCACAATAACACGCTTGTCCTTCAAATCATCGGGAATTGTCCAGTCAAAGGTCAGGTTAGAGAAAGGAGTCTGCCATCCCCAACGGGAGGGAACGTTCAATCCAAAGATGAGTTTCTGGATATCCTGTTTGACCTTTTCATAGTCAAGGTTGTCGGCTCTAACAAAGGGGGCCAGAAGAGTGTCGACACTGGAAAAAGCCTGGGCTCCGGCAAACTCCCCCTGCATTGTTCCGATAAAATTCACTATATGCAGCGAGGCAGTTTCGAGATGTCTTGCTGGAAAAGAATGGACTTGGTTGGGAACACGACCGAATCCTTTTTTCAGAAGATTCTCCAGTGACCAGCCCGCACAATAGCCCACGATTGGGTAGGAGAGGTCATGGATATGGAATTCTCCCCCTGTATGGGCATTCTTGATTTTTTCTGAATAAAGCTGGTTGAGGGCAAAGTTGGAAAGAACCTCACCTGAAACCCTGGCATTCAAACCGGAAAAACTCATCGTACCTTCGTTACTGTTCTCCTTTATCTTCCAGTCTGCATCGTTGATATAATCTTTGACCAACCTTTCCAAGTTAATTCCTGTCTCTCTTGCCTCCCTGATTTCTTTATGCCTTTCCCGGTAGAGGATGTATGATTTAGCGATATCGTGATGTCCCCGCCTCATGAGAATCATCTCAACAATATCCTGAATCTGTTCTACTGAGGGAATGGTGTAGCCGCCGAACTTGTCCTCTATCATGAACGTTACAATATCCGAAATTGACTTGGCCTCGCTTTGTTCTGTGAGCCCGTGGGATTCCATGGCTTTATACACAGCATGTGTAATTTTATCCTGGGTAAAATCGACGACACTGCCGTCTCGCTTCTTTATTCTCGAAATTATTCTCTGCATTCAATATCTCCCTTCTCTATATATAAAAGGATTAAATTGCTGTTCTTTTCTCATTCTTGAGCAGATAAGTGCCTGAATGAGCACCATTCGAGCGCCCAAAAGAAAATAAGGGAAAAAACACAAAAACTCCTATATGTTGTATGTTGGTATAAGATGAGATACAAAATATTGTATCTGCATTTAAAACTTTATTCCTAATTTTTATCCGTGTCAAGTTTTTTTTAAAAATATTTTTATTTCCCTCTTTTTGCTCAATCTGCTATCTTTTTATACTAAATCCATGTATCATTTTCTCAAAAAACTAAGGAAAAAGAGTTTGGTAAAATGTATGTTACCTAACCTGGATTATTTATAAAAACTGCCGATACCTATAATCAGTATTCATGATGTAAGCATATTAGTATGTTTTTTCAATCTATCAAGGAGATCACTTTGTTTTGTGACCTCAAGTTAATGAGCTTAGGAGAAACACAAATTCTTTGTTTGAAATCGCCCCTTTTTTATGGATGATCAGAAGGAAAGTCCCATTTCCTGGAGAACGGTCTCAAGGTCTGTCTGAGGCTCCATGAGGATTCCGCTAATGCCCAATCTCGCTGCCTCCTCGATGTTTTCTTCTCTATCATCGATAAAAACACATTCTTTGGCCTCTGCACCGGCCTGTTTCAGGGCTTCTTTGTAGATTTGAGGTTGCGGCTTAATGAATCCGACCTGGTAGGAGAGAACATATTCATCGAAAATCATGATTTCGGGAAATTTTTTTTCGATGAAATCAAAACGCATGACATCCGTGTTGGAAAGCAAAACAATCTTGTAGTTTTTCTTCAGTCTTTTCATGAGTTGTAATATTGGCGGATTAAGAGAAAACACATCATTGTAAATAGAATAGAAACGGTCGTAATCAATTCGGGCCTTGAGCTTTTTTGTGACTTTCCTGTAAAATTCTTCAGGACTTATTTCTCCTCTATCGAAAGACTCCACAAGATAAAAATGAGAGGAGGTTAACTCTCTAATTTCCTCATGCGTGAAAGGGCAGTTCTTTACAATTTTTTCAAAAAAAATGTTATTGTCGAAAAAGATTAACACCTTGCCCAGATCTGAAATCACACAACGAATCATAAAAATCTCTATTTCCCTGAAAATGAAGGTGGTATTTTATAATAGATGAAGGAAAAGAGCAAAAATTATTAATGATTTGACCTTTATATTTCGGATTTGCTTAAATAAGAGAAATTCATTAAAGGAGGAAAACACCATGGAAAGCATAGGGAAAAAGAACGGATTTTCCACAGTCTGGACATGTCTTTTTATCTTTTTTCTTTTTCTTTTGATAATCGGAGGAGCCTTTGCTCTTTACTATTTCAAAGGAAGAGGGATAACGTCGAAAGATATTTCTGCGGCAGGGAAGTTATACGGACTGAATTTCACCTCAAAAGAAAGAAAAATGATGCTGGTAAGTCTGAGGAGAAATCTTTCCAGGCTCGAAAGAATGAGAAAGATTCCACTTCAAAACCATGTTCCCCCGGCTTTGATCTTCAATCCTTTTGTCACCGGAATGACTCTTAAGAAAGAACTCAAGCCTCGCCCAGCCACCCAAAGTCTGGATGTTCAGGTTCCTTCTAATTTTGAAGATTTAGCCTTTTATTCCCTAACAGGACTCTCTCATCTGATTAAATCACGAAGGATCACTTCGACCCAACTTACAAAACTATACCTCAGCCGTCTGAAAAAATACGGGCCTCGCCTCGAATGTGTCGTCACTTTGACCGAAGACCTGGCCTTGAAGCAAGCCAGGCGTGCTGACGAGGAAATAGCGGCAGGACATTACAGGGGCCCTCTTCACGGGATTCCCTGGGGAGCAAAGGATCTTCTTTCCACAAAGGGCGTCAAAACAACTTGGGGTGCAATGCCCTACAAAGACCAAATCATAGATGAAGATGCCACGGTCGTAAAGCGTCTCGAAGAGGCGGGAGCAGTTTTAGTGGCCAAACTTACTCTAGGCGCCCTGGCCATGGGAGACGTTTGGTTTGGCGGAAAGACCAAAAATCCCTGGAACACGGAACAGGGATCAAGCGGTTCATCCGCCGGTCCTGCTGCGGCAACGGCTGCCGGTTTGGTCGGATTCTCCATCGGTACAGAAACCATGGGATCGATTGTCTCGCCCTCAACAAGATGCGGGGTGACCGGACTGCGGCCAACTTACGGAAGGGTAAGCCGTTATGGTGCCATGGCTCTGAGCTGGAGCTTGGATAAAATCGGTCCCATCTGCCGTTCAGTTGAAGACTGTGCCCTGGTATTCAACACCATACATGGTCCGGATGGAAAGGATTTCAGCGTAGTCGATCTTCCTTTTAACTGGGACCCAACGTTTGAGATCAAGGATATTCGTGTTGGTTACCTGAAAAAGGCGTTTGAAAGAAAATACAGAAACAAGAAAAACGATCAAGCCGTGCTCGATATCCTCCGCTCGCTCGGAGTGGAGCTTATTCCTCTTGACCTTCCTGAATTCTCCGCCAGATCTCTCTCTATCATCCTGAATGCCGAAGCTGCAGCAGCATTCGATGAACTCACCCGGAGCGGAAAGGACGACCTTATGGTAAGACAGACACGGGGAGCCTGGCCGAACATCTTCCGGCAGGCAAGGTTCATTCCTGCAGTGGAATATATTCAGGCCAACCGAATCAGAACCCTGGTCATGCAGGAGATGGCCCAGAAGATGAAAGAGATAGACGTCTATATCGCCCCGACCTTTGGAGGAAACAATCTCCGTATAACGAATCTTACCGGCCACCCTGCAGTAATCGTTCCGAACGGTTTTGATGAAAAGGGCAGCCCGACAAGCATTACCTTTAACGGAGATCTCTATGAGGAAGCCTTAACTCTACGAGTAGCCAAGGCCTTCCAGGAGGCAACCGGCTTTCACCTCAAACATCCGAACCTGGAGAAGAAGTAATAGTATTGGCAGTTTTTATAAAGTATTCAGGCAGCCTGGATGGTTTACGAGTCGAGATTGCCGTTGATGTAAGGAGCGGCCCATGAAGCTGTGGTAAGCCCACCGCAAATGGGTCGCGACGCAGCATCTGCGGTGAGATCGGCCCGTAAATAATTCAGGCTAATTCAGGTTAGTAGATGCCGCAGAAAAGCACATCAGCATGAAACATCTCCCGCGTCCTGCGTCTGATTCCCCATTCGACTGAATCTTTTATGGTGATATAGAACCAAAAGCCCTCAAAAAGTCTCAATTTATTTTTGTAATACATAGCAAAATCTGTAATGGTATCAACAGCGATTTTTGCAACCTCCTTGCCCTGCTCGTCCAAAACAATAATCCTATAGATATCTTTTTGCTCTTCCCCTTCCGTAACTGTCTCCTTCTCCATTCTGCCAAAGACCTTCCCTTTTTCCTTTCCCTCCCAGCTTTCCTTTTTATTATAAGAAAGGTCACTCAGGATTTTAAATTCTTCTCTCTCTTTTTGACCCATATAGTCATCAAAGGCGAATTCTTCGGTCTTTGTAAAAACAGTTCTCCACTCTCTCTCTGATTCCTTAACCTCAATGCTTTCGGCTACTAAAATGGAGGGCCTGTCAGCAGAAAAGATTCCTTCGCCTCTGACTTCTTTATCGACCAAGGTACTTAAGTCTCCTGATTCTATCTGACCCTGGACAATAATATCAAATCCCACAACTGCAGGAATGAACAAATACTTTCCTATGCCCACTTCTACAGTGCCTTCATATGCATTTAAGCCTTCTTTAATTCCTGCACTTTCTTCTTCCTGGGCCAATTCTTCTACTGCTTCTTTTTGGCAGGCTATATTTCCGACTGCCACTAATAAAAAAGCGAAAATACTTAGCCCAAGAATCTGAGCAGCTTTCTCCGGTTTGCTTTTTCCCTGAGTTGAAATCCATTTCCAAAAAGACATGACTTTACCTCCAAATCTTTAATCCATCGATGGAGAGACAGATGGATGGGGACGGCAATGATTCCTTTTACTAGAGAAGAAAAACAACTTTTCCATGACGATGATAAAAATATTTTATACCACTTGAAGGAATAAATGTAAAGAAGAAAATGCAGCGGAGCTATGCTACGCTTACTTCTTTATCTTGGAGGAAGAACGCGAAGAGGAGCTTCGTTTTGATGAGCGGCTGGTTCCGGAGCGGGAAGAAGAACTCTTCGAGCTTCGAGAAGAACGGCTCTTTGAGGAGGAAACTTTACTGCTCCGGGAAGAAGACGACCTGGAGGAAGAAGAGCGATATTTGGAAGATGAATACGAACTTCTGGAACTTCGTGAACTAACAGAGCTTCTCGCCTTAGGAACTCCGGAACGGACTGAACGCGTAGTGTAAGAGCTTTTACTTTTTCTTGAAGAAGGAACGCGCGATTTGAAAGAAGCGGAACTGCTCCAGCTTCGGCTATTTGTTGTCACTTTTGACCTGGATGATACAGTCTTCGACAAATTGGAACGCCTGGAATCAGACTTAAGAACCCTTGAGGGAAAAGACCTCCTCTGTTTAGAGGAAGAAACTGTTCTTGAGCGAGAAGAAGAAAGAGTGTTTCCTGAAGGGTATGATTTTATTGAAGATTTGGAGCTGTAGCGAGTGGAGT